>JBDLJU010000069.1:0-13773 GCA_039714215.1 Chloroflexota bacterium
TGATTTGGTTATGGATCACGGGATAAAGATTGGCTGGATTGGTCTCATTGCCAATTGTGTTGCTCAATTCGTTGATCTTATGGAAGTTAGCCAGGGTTTTCTCTGAGTTTTTCAATATAAAGACTTTGTCGAGACCGGTGATCGCCATATTGCTAAATGCCAGGAAAGGTTGAATTGTTGTCGGAGTGATCTTCCCAATTTCTCTTGCAGATAGGATTAAAAGCCCGAGGAAATTGTTTTCGATTACAATCGGCAGCAGGGCTGTCTCTGTGCATTGCAGTGCCTTTGCTGGGGCAAGCAGTTCGGGCCGGATTGAGACCTGAGGGTTATTCACGTCTTTGATCAGGATCGGCTCGCTTTCCTCAAAGAACATGTGCGCCAGGCGGTTTGACAGCGGAATTCCCTGAGGAAGCTGGTCTGTGTAGAAAGGTTTGTTTTCAGTTGGTTGGTGCAAGATCAACCCATTGGTTTCCGCTACATAGAAACCTGCATAAAATGTTGTTTGCTGAACGCCCTCTACAATCGCGGTATACACTTCTTCTTCTGTGGTTGCTCGTGAAATTTTCTGACTGGCATTAAACAGCTCGTTGACCTGCTGAAGGTCCACTTCGGTGCCTTCCAGCAGGCGGAAATTCTGTACTGCAGATGCGAGTTGATTCCCCATCGTTTGCAGACCATCCAAAGAGTCGGCAGAAAGGCTGTCCGGGTCAACTGTCTGAACGTCAAGCAAACCGAAAACATCTCTACCAATTGAGATGGGGACGAGCGCTTTGGCCTTCGCACCCGGCATCAGGTCCAGGTCTAAGAAATCACCTTCTGACTCATCGGCGACTTTGATCTTGTTGTTAATGATCACCCAGTGATACGGGTCTCCAGGATTGATCGGAACCTGGTAATCCTGGGCAATCAGGTTTTTGCCAACTGATCCGGTGGCTGCCCTGAGTTTTCCAAATTCTTTTGAGGGGTCGATGATGTATATCGAGGTATGGAAGAAATCAAACCGTTCGGTAATTAATGATGCGGTTTTATTGAGTAGATCGTCCAGGCTGGCAGAGCTGGTTGCCAGGGAAGATACCTCGGTGACCGAAAAGGATTGTTGATCTTGTCCTTCTTTTGCATGGTGGGCATGATTCAATTCTTCAGCAAGGGAGTTGAATGTATGTGCCAGCAAACCGACCTCGTCTTCGCCTTTCACAGCGGCACGCGCTTCCCAATTTCCTTCTGAAAATTGACGCACAGTATTGGAAAGGTCTCCCAAGGGTGCGGTAATTCTCTGGGAACCGAGATAGACAATAACTCCAATCACCAGGGAGAATACAGCGATGAGCAATATCGTTTGCGTGCTGGACTGGTTCTGGCTGCCAAGATTTATTTGGGCAGGGTATTCAACCACAAACCCGACGTTCAGCCGCGGATAGAAAGTATACAGACCAAAAACACTGCTGCCGTCGGAGCTGGTATATTCGACTGCTTCAGGATTATTTGAGAGTCCCGCATAAACCAGGCTTTCTTGACCTGGGTTGGGGGTATGCGGTGATAGGGAGTCTGGTACAGTCAGGTCAGTGATCCCGGCAAATTCCCCTGCATCGTTAACCAGAAACAGGTTGTTGTTGGGGAGGAACCCTGAATTTGCTTCCAGGGTTGCCTGAATGCTGGGGCTGCTCGAGAGACCTAGCAAGTATCCAAGGAGACCTCCCTGGCTGGTGACGATTGCATGGGAGGATATCAGTACGACATCATGGCTTTCTGCGCTAGATCCGCTGCTGAAAGGCTGGGGAGAGACTGCAAACAATGAAGCAGCCGCTTCTGGCCCGGTGATCGTTTCGAAGAAAGGCTGCCCATCGATTGAAATGCCTTCCCATTCGGGGTTGGAGGCAACCAGGATTTCCCCTTGGGGTGTGACGATCATGCGATCATCGAATAGGGCAGGGCTGCTTGTGAGGCCGCTGTCGATTTCTTTGAGAAGTTGCCCTCTGTCTCTGCTGAAGGCTGAACTGCTAGAAGGGAGCAGGGCAATATCTTCAAGCATTTCCCCCAGCTTTGGTTGGCTGGCGAGTGAGCCAAGTGCTTCTTGTTTAAGATCGAGCCACTCATCTAGGCGGACTTGCACCTGAGAAGTAAATGTAATGATTTGGTTGCTGGTTTGTTGGGTGACGGCAGCTGTCGATCGAGAGTAGATCAACCAGCCCATTGCGAAGGTGAGAATGATTGTGACTGGCACCAGCAGCAGAACCGCTTTCCAAGAAAGCTTTTTTTTGAAACGCTTATCATCGAGAAAATCAATGGAGGGTTTAGTTGTCATAGTCAGACCACTCGTTTTCTAGTTAGTCCAAATCCCAAATTTCCTCACCAGAGAGGATCATGCGAATTTGGTCGGGGAAACGGTCGGGGTCGAGGGGTTTTCCAATGAAACCATCGAAACCCGCTGCCCTAGATTTGTTCATCTGTCCAACACTAGCCTCGGCAGTTACCGCGACTACTTTTGTATTACTCAGGGAAGGGGAGTTCCTGATTTTTCTTAACGCACCGTAGCCATCTTCGTACGGCAGTCGAATATCCATAAGAACCAGATCGAGACTTGTGAGGGTATCGGCGTATTCAACGACTTCGTAACCGGAAGTTTTCCACTCACAATGAATACCCATATAACCCAGCATCCGGGCAATCAGCACGAAGTTGGAAACGTTGTCTTCAACGACAAGAACGGTAGCGCCTTTTGGGGATACGGTATGAGTAAATCGATTATTTTCCATCGTTCACCTCTTGAGAAATACTTCAATTTGCTGTGGCAAAGCATCCACATCGATCGGTTTTTGAATATAACCATCACACCCAGCATTCAGGCTTCTTTCCCGGTCGCCTTTCATTACATTAGCGGTAAGTGCAATAATCGGGATGTTTTGTAATTGGGAGTTATTCCGCAGTCTGGATGTCAGCGTATAGCCATCAATATCCGGTAAATTTATGTCCATCAAGATTAAGTTATAGTTGCTGCGGCCGACTGCCTCCAGCGCTTCTGTTGCATTTTCAGCGAAATCTACCCCATAGCCTTCAGCATTTAATACTCTTAGGATCAAGATGCGGTTTTCGAAGTTATCTTCAACGTATAAAATGGATGTGCTTCCATTCATATCTTGGCCAATCCTCCATGCTCGCTATCTAGGTAATATCTAATTCTCACCGAGCACAAATATCTCATATTGATTGTAGCAGTTTTACCTGATTGGCTCGTGACATAACCGTTGCAGTTGTTTTGCCCAAAAATGAGCACTTCTATCCTGGCAAACACATTTCCAGAATTGCCCAAAATCTCCTGTATGGAGTTATATTATGTAAAATATTCTTGACATTCAGGGTCGATTTATGATAAGCTTCTTTGGTTTTTTAAAAATTCAGTTTATGGAGCAGTGTGGCTATGATCCAGCAGGAACGAGTAGCAGATAATGTTTATTTCTTTCAAAGTAAAACCTATGCGGAGGTAAACGCGGGGGTAGTTGTAGGACCAGAGATGGCTGTAGTGATTGATACGCTCCCATTTCCGGAAGAAACAAAGTTAATTAAAGATTTTATTGAACGTGATCTGCAGGTTCCGGTGGGCTATTTGATCAATACCCATTACCATGCCGACCATACCTGGGGGAATTACTTGTTCCCGGAGGCGAAGATCATTGGGCATTCCCTTTGCAGAAGCTTGCTCATTGAAAAAGGGATCCCAGCTTTGGAGCGCGAACAATCCAGGAATGCTTCGCTCGAAGAAATTTATGTGGTTTTGCCTGAGATCACCTTTAATCACGGTGAACTGCTCTTGAAGGTTGGAAAGAAAACCATCCGCATTTTTTCATTGCCGGGGCACTCGATTGATTCAATTGCTGTAATGGTAGAAGAGGACCGTGCTCTGTTCTCAGGTGACACGATCATGGCAGTGCCGTATATTGTAGATGGCGATATGGATGTTACTATCGAATCAATGGAATTGATCGCAAAGATGGGCCTTGAAAATGTTGTCCAAGGTCACGGCGATATAATTTTACGCGGCGAAGTTGAACACATCATGAATAAAAATATTAGTTACCTTAATGAAGTCAGGAAAGCCGTAAAGAAAGCTTCCCGCAGGAAATACCCATTGGATCTCTTAGAAGAGGTGGATGTTGAATCGTGCGGGAAGCCTCGGGTGCTGCTGAACGGTTTAGCAGAAGATTTGCACCAAAATAATTTAGCGCATGTCTATGAAAAAATGTTTGGTGAAGCCCCACTTGGGTCAGAAGAGTATTATGAGGACGGCTTAGACTAACAAATTTAGGTTGCCTGGTTTTTTTTCGCTTTCCGGGCGCGGAAACCATGCAGTCGTTCAGTGCCCTTAAATAGGCTTTTGATGTTCGGGATCAGTGCCAGAATAAGTAACAGCAGAGAGAAGATCCCATAGGTAGCAAACGCCCAGGGGGTGCCTGCTTGAATTGCGCGCAGCGAAAACAAGACGGTACTGAGAATAGCGATGCTCATGGTGGTGATCGAGGCATATCCAACGAAGTAAAAAATCAATACTGCGATAAGGAAAATGATAAACCCGCTTGGCCACCACAGGCCAATTGAACCCCCGAGGCAGACTGCACCGCCAGCGCCTCCGGCGATTTTCAATTTTTTCTCAGGTGTTCTTGAAATTAAATAGACAGAGTAGTTGTGACCGAGGATCGCAAAGATCGGGGCAAGGACCAACAACCAGGGGTTACTGAATTCATCAAACAACAATGCAAATTGGACAACTAGGGCGCCTTTGGAAATGTCGAGTAGGGCAGTGGAGAGACCTGCCCAAAAACCAGCAGCGCGCATTGTATTGGTGCCTCCGGTTCTGCCGCTCTGCACGTTGCGAATATCAAACCCCTTAGTTAGTTTTACAAAGATGTAGCCAAAAGGAATCGCACCGATCAGGTACGATAGAATGTAGACCCCTAAAATAATTAAATAATTCACTAGTTTTGGACTCCTGATATTGTATGGGTAATATTGAAAACCCAAATATTTAGAATTGGTTGCTGGTTTAGGAGGTTTTTACCTCGATTTGGAGGAAACCATGACCCGACAGCAGGAAGCCGCGGATGCGCCATTGGTTAATATTTAGACCGATAATCACAGACGGAATTTCGGGGTAAGTCCATTCTGTAAGGTCGGTGTGAGAAGGATATGGGGGGGAGAGTGGGTGTGAGTGATAGAAGGCAATCAGCTCATAATTGAGCTGTTCAAGCTGGTAGAATGCGGAGATTTGATCCTGGGGATCCATCTTGTAGGTAGAAGGGCTGTTGCTGATGTTGGTAATAGGAATAATCTTTTCCACGACCCCTGAATTACCCGCGAGCATACCGCAAATCTCATTTGGGGAGGTAAGGGCGGCCATCGAGATCAGATGCTCAGTTTGCGAAGCTGAAATCTCAATGGTTGGGGTTATCAATTGAGCCATAGTGCAATGATCAGCAGCAAGAGGAAAGGCGCGCCGGCTTCCACCAACGCCCGGTTGAGGGTGTGTTCTTGTTCAAGGTTGACAGAAAAATTGGTTGTGGCGTACAGCGCGCCAAGCAAAATTAAGCTGACGCTCAGCGGTTGGAGGGGAAGATAATGGAGCGCCGCGGCTAATTGTACGGTAACCAACATGCTCGTGGCTGCCAGTGAAATCGCAATTTGGCTCTTCAACTGAAGTTGGATCACTCGAATGCTCAGCGCGATTGCAGCCAATCCAATGGTCGCGAGGGAGACGAACAGCCGCTGCTTGGCGGTAATCATTGAGATCAGTAATGCAAGAAACAGAGCATATGCCAGCGCGGTGAGCAAAATTTCTGCTAAAGGTTTTTGCAGGGAGTCCTCGGTGAGTGCGGTCCATTCGGCAAGGATCACGACGATGAGGAACAATCCCCCGGCGATAAAGATCAGCCAGCGCAGGGGGTTATCTCCGAGATTGTTAAGCGAGATATACAGCACCCATGAAGTTGTTGATGGAAGCAGGAGATGGGGCAGGGTGGACTTGGTTTGTAAGCCCGGGTGGTCTCTCAAGATCCAATCTGTACCGCTGGCTGTCATCAATGCTACTGCCAGGGAAACGATACTTGAGAAATCAAGATTGATCGGGAGGTAGATGCCCCCAATTGAGATCGGGATTATTCGGCTTGGTGCAGAGATCAACTGAGTAAGCGCGTATGCCAATAATATCGTGGCAATCACGATGCTTAAGCGTTCTCGATTCGGAAAAACCAATTTGCCTTCCACGATTTGATTCTACTCTGCTATCCGGGATGTGCCAAGCTGAATTTCTTCAATCTTGATAAATATTGAAACCCTTTGGGAGTTATTTCGTATTAGGAAGTGAAGTGAAATTGTGAAAGGAGTAGGATGATGAACAAATTGTACAGAAGTAACAACGAAACAATGATATCCGGTGTGTGCGGCGGGCTGGGACAATATTTTGGAATTGACCCCACCATTGTGAGGATATTTTTTGTATTTTTAGCGTTTTATCAATTTCTTGGTGTGTGGGTTTATTTGGTGATGGCTATCCTGCTCCCAATTGCGCCGGATGGATATGGAGAAGAAGCGGTGAGCTCGGTTTTCCAAGATGGATCACAGACAACCAAAATCATCGGTGGTGGTTTGATCATCATGGGGATTTTCGCGATGCTTTCAAATATTAACTTGCAGATCTTTTCTTGGCTGCGTTTTGAAAATCTATGGCCAGTGCTGTTGATCCTGTTCGGGGTCGTCCTGCTGGTCCGTGTATTCAATCAGGAGAATTAATCATGAGTGAACAAAATTTTAAACGCCGGGGCAGTCTGGTTTGGCCTTTGGTACTTGTCGGGCTGGGAGTTTTCTTCCTGCTGAGCAACATGGGCATCATTGAAGCGGATATCTGGCCCTCAGTTCTACGCTTATGGCCATTGCTGCTGGTCGCAATTGGTCTTGACTTGCTCCTTGGGCGCCGTTCTGGGATTTGGGCTGGAATCACCGTGGTGATCGTTCTAGCGATGTTTGCTGCGGGATTCTGGCTGGTGGATACCACCGCCGGGGCCTGGAATGGTGACCTGGTCGTCCACCAGATTTCGCAGGACCTATCTGACGCTGAAAGTTCGGAAGTCTTGATCCACATGGGTGTTGGGGTCTTAGAAGTTGAAGGCTTTTCTTCTGACACCTTGTTAATCTCTGGTGAGATCGAACTCGCTGAAGATGAAGATCTCCACGAGGATTACGAGGTCAAACGAGATACCGTATTCTACGAATTAGATACCAGAGGACAAGAATATTATCCATCCTGGTTTATTAATAATGGATGGGAAGGCGACAAAGATTGGGAATTAGCCCTCAATGACGATATCCCGATGGATCTGACCATCGATACCGGGGTTGGTGTTTCTGTAATCGATGTCAGCGAGTTGGCGCTCACATACCTGCGGGTGGACAGCGGTGTGGGGGAAACCACGGTCTATCTCCCGGCGACCGGGCAGTATACCGTCTCGATCGATGCCGGTGTAGGCGAGATCACCGTATACATTCCTGCTGATCTGGAAGTTCGTATGCAGCTGGATACCGGTCTGGGTGAAACCAAAATTTTGGGCAGCTATTACAACAGGAACGGGTATTATTACAGTGAAGGTTTTGATACTGCAGAACATTATGTAGAGATTAGCATCGACGGCGGAGTCGGCGAGATCACTGTAATCCAGCAAGATTAGCCAATTTTGGATAATTTAGTTCAACAGGGCAGGCAGCTTATTCCTGCCCTGTTTTATATTTATGCGATCTCACTTTCCCAACGTTCACCTTGAAGCCAATCATGCCTGTGATCACCTGGGTGACCCTGTAGAAAAAACATATCTGGAGACCTATTATCATCAAGAAGTGGCTGTGATATAGTTAGATGGTATGGGAAAATCAACCGGCATTGACAAAATCCAGCTTGGGCAATGGGGAGAACTGCAGGCAGCCAAATTCCTGAAAGAGAAGGGCTATCAGATTATTGAGCAGAATGTACGTACGCCGTATGGGGAGATTGATCTTGTTGCAAAGTTCGCAGGAGCGCTGATTTTCGTGGAAGTGAAAACACGCCGTTCAAATGAGTATGGACACCCTGAGGAGGCAGTCACCGACCTGAAACGAGCTCACATGATTGACTCAGCAGAAAGCTATTTGCAGGAACACACCGATTTTAATGGAGATTGGCAGATTGATGTGATTGCAGTCCTGGCGAAAAGTAAATCCCAACTAGAATTTCACCATTTTGAGAATATTGCCTGATGGATATGAAGCTAGCGCCCTTAATCATTATCCTTGGTCCTACCGGGATTGGGAAAACCGCTATGGCGATTAATTTGGCGAAAGCAATCAACGGCGAAGTAGTCTCTGCAGACTCGCGTTACTTTTACCGCGGGATGGATATCGGGACCGCAAAACCAAGCGCAGAGGAATTAGATGGCATTCCGCATCACCTGATCGATGTAGCCGATCCTGATCAATCTTGGAGTTTGGGTAAGTTTAAACGCGAAGCGATCAAAATTATTGACGCTATACATACGAAAGAAAAAATACCATTATTGGTTGGGGGGACAGGGCAGTATCTGCGGGCGATCACCGAGGGCTGGGTAATCCCTGAAATTGAAGCAGACGAAACCCTGCGGGAGATCTTGGAAGCCTGGGCGGCAGAAGTTGGCTCAGATGGCTTGCATCAGCGTCTGGAGGTAATTGACCCGATCGCTGCTGAAAATATCCTCCCTGGAAATCTCCGGCGTACGATTCGCGCCCTGGAGGTGATCTTCAAAACTGGAGAACGCTTCTCCGATCAACGCAGGCGTGAAGCCGTGCCCTACAAGATCTTCCAGGTGGGCCTGACCATGCCTCGAGAGGAGCTTTACCTGCGGGTTGAACAGCGAGTTGACCTGATGATCAAAGCCGGGTTTGTAAAAGAAGTTGCCGACTTATTGGCGAAAGGGTATTCCCCTGAACTATCGAGTATGTCGGCGATCGGATACCGGCAGATGGCGGAACACCTGAAAGGCGAGATTACCATAGATGAAGCGATTGAAGAGACCAAGCGAGTTACCAAGAAGTTCGTCCGGCGACAAAGCAATTGGTTCAAAGCTTCAGATCCAAAGATAAATTGGTTCGATCTCATGCAAGACCAGGCTGGTGAGATCGAAAACGCGGTAAAAACGTTCCTGGATGGCTAAAAACTTGCGTGTATCCATCAATATTTTTGATTTTGTTGACATCTAACCGCGTTTTTACCTATACTTAAAGAACCGGTTGATATTGTATTAATTAGATACGTGAGGAGGATCTGCATGAGCACAAAGCCTTGGGTGAGCAGTTATGACGTAGGTGTACCAGAAACGATTGAGTACCCAAAGATTCCATCATTCGAATTATTGGAACGCGCCGCAAAGAAATATCCAGACCAACCATGTACAATATTTAAAGGGGCGGTGATCACCTATCGAGAAATGAACGAGATCACAGACAGCTTAGCCGCTGGTTTTGATGACCTCGGTGTCCGTAAAGGAGACCGGGTAGGGGTTTTCATCCCTAACACGCCCCAGTTTGTTATCGCATATTACGCCTTATTAAAGATCGGCGCTGTGGTCGTTGCAACCAATCCTTTGTATACACAACGAGAAATTATTTATCAGGTCAACGATGCTGGCGTAGAAATAATGGTCTTAATGAGCAATAATTATGAAACTGTGAAAGAGATTCAAGACCAGACCAAAATAAAACAATTGGTGGTTACCAACATCAAGGAAACGTTACCCCCATTGCTGCGGACGTTATTTACCCTGGCAAAGGAAAAGAAAGCTGGCTTCAAAGTAACCCTGCGGGACAACGATATATGGATGCAGGATTTGATTAAGAAATTCAAACCGGAACAGCGGCCAAAAGTTGAGATCTCATCTGAGGATACAGCCTTATTCCAATACAGCGGAGGTACAACCGGGCTCTCTAAAGGCGTGGTTGCCTCTCACTACAACCTTGTAGCCAATACTTATCAGATTGATGCCTGGAATCCAACCAGCAAAGAAGGCGAAGAAATCTTCTTAATGGCGATTCCCCTCTACCATGCTTATGGAATGGTCGCCGGGTTGAATTATGGGATCAAACTTGGGGCGGCTTTCGTGATGATCCCCGATCCGCGGGATATGAAAGACGTGCTGAGCAATGCGCAAAAATTTAAACCAACGATCTATCCGGGTGTTCCCGCGATGTTCAACGCAATCAACAATCATGCTGATGTGCTCTCTGGGAAATATGACCTCAGCACGATCAACGTGTGCATCTCTGGTTCAGCGCCATTGATGCGTGAGACCAAAGAACGCTTCGAAGAGATCACTGGTGGAAAGCTGGTTGAAGGGTTTGGCTTATCCGAGACCCCAGTCGTCACGCACGGCAACCCGATATTGGGTGCAAACAAGACAGGCTCAATCGGATTCCCGCTGCCTGATGTGGAATGCCGGATCGTTGACCTGGATGACGAAGTTACTGAACTTCCGGTCAACGGGATTGGGGAGCTGATCATTAAGGGGCCTCAGGTGATGAAGGGCTATCACAATATGCCCACTGAGACAGCCAATGCGCTCCGCGATGGCTGGCTGTATACCGGGGACATTGCCTATATGGATGAGCAAGGTTTCTTTTATATCGTTGACCGCAAGAAAGAATTAATCAAGCCAAGCGGGTTCCAGGTGTGGCCTCGTGATGTTGAAGAAGTGATCTCCCAGCACCCTGCTGTGTTGGAAGTTGGGGTTGCCGGGGTGCCTGACCCTGACAGCGGGGAAGCAGTCAAAGCCTGGGTGGTGGTTAAGCCAGACCAGAGTTTGACTGTTGAGGAAATCATTGAATGGTGCAGGAAGGATCTGGCAGCGTATAAGATCCCCAAGCAGATTGAATTCAGAGATGAACTCCCCAAGACTACGGTTGGGAAGATCCTCCGGCGAGAGCTGGTGAAAGAACACAAAGCCAAAGCCAACTAATTGATCAACTGTAGTTTGAGATATAATCATCAGGGCACTGCAAAATCCAATGCCCTGATGATTTTTTATTAAGTAAGAATCGAATCCAGAAGTTGGGAGAATGAATGCGAGCAGCTTTTTTTGATGTTGATGGAACATTGACGCAAACCAGGGTTTGGAACGGCCTGATGGATTATTTCCGGGTTAACGGTCAGCGCAAATTTGTTAATGCCGTCTTTAAAATATTCCATTATTTCCTATATTTTCTTCATCGAATTAAATTACTCTCTCAGGTTCGTTTTCGTGAGGTTTGGGCAAAAAACCTATCCTGGTATTTGCGAGGTTACAGCTTGCAACAAGCGGCTAAGATTTGGGACTGGGTGGTTGAAAACCGGATTGCCGGTCAATGGCGTCCCGAAATCGTGATCAAATTAAAAGAACATCTCTCTGCTGGAGATTTGGTTTTCCTGGTATCAGGCGGTCCTGAGGGGCTGCTCCGCAGGATTGCTGATGAGTTAGGTGTGGATCATGTGGTCGGCACCCGCCATGTTGTCGTTGCTGGGGTTTACAGCGGGGCGCAGCCTGCCCAGGCATGTCAGGGAGAAAATAAAGTCATCCTGGTAAAAAAGAGGGAAGCAGAGCTGGGTATTGAGATCGATTATCAGACCAGTTATGCATATGCAGATTCGCTAGGGGATTTGGATTTACTCGAAATGGTCGGTAATCCCGTGGCAGTTTATCCCGACCAGGCGTTAAAACCAATTGCGCTTTCCCGAAATTGGCCAATTGTTGGCGATTAAAGAAAAAAACAGGTGTGGGGTTGCCAACACCTGTTTTTGAATTGTAAGCGTACCAGCGGTTTAGCTGGTTGAACCGTTTTGAGGGATTGGGGTTCCGCCAATACGTTTTTCGACAACCGGTGGGAAAATTTCTTCAAACTTTTCTCGATCGAGGGTTTCAATATCAATCAGCGCTTGGGCAATTTTTTCTAATTCATCCTGGTATTTGACCAAGAGTTTCTTTGCTCTGCTGTAGGCCTCTTTGACCAGCAGCAGCACTTCCTGGTCAATCGTCTCAGCGATCGATTCTGAGTAGTCCCTTTGCTCAGAAATCTCACGACCCAAGAAGACCAGCTCTTCCTTTTGTCCATACACCCGGGTACCGAGCTTCTCGCTCATTCCCAGGCGCATGACCATATTGCGAGCGGTCTTGGTCACATTCTGCAGGTCCGAAGATGCCCCAGAGGTGATATCGTCGAAGATCAGTTCTTCAGCGGCACGGCCGCCGAGGGCCATTGCCATGTCATCGACCAGTTTATTTCGGCTGATCATCTCACGGTCCTCTTCGGGCACGCCCCACATATAACCGAGAGCCATACCGCGCGGAACGATGGTGACCTTGTGGACCGGATCGGTGTTCGGCAGCACGTGGGCCAAAACCGCATGTCCAGCTTCGTGATAGGCAATGATCAGCTTCTCGTGTTTGGAGATCAGGCGGCTCTTGCGTTCAGGTCCAGCCATGATCCGTTCAATCGCTTCCTGCAACTCCGGTTGTTGGATCGATTTCTTGCCGCGTCGAGCGGAGAGAATTGCACCTTCGTTGACCAAATTTTCCAGGTCAGCGCCAACAAAGCCGGGGGTGGCTCTGGCGATGATGGAGAGGTCTACGTCGGGATCGATCGGTTTACCGCGGGTGTGCACCTTGAGAATTTCTTCACGGCCGCGCACGTCGGGGCGGTCGAGCACCACCCGGCGGTCAAAACGACCAGGGCGCATCAGCGCCGGGTCAAGGATATCAGGGCGGTTGGTGGCGGCGATAATGATGATATTGGTATCGGTATCAAAGCCATCCATTTCAACCAGGATCTGGTTTAAGGTTTGCTCACGCTCATCGTGACTGCCGCCCAAACCAGCGCCTCGCTGGCGGCCAACAGCATCGATTTCATCGACGAATACGATGCAGGGAGAGTGGCGTTTTGCCTGCTCAAACAGGTCGCGGACCCGGCTGGCGCCGACACCGACGAACATTTCGACGAACTCAGATCCAGATATGGAGAAGAAAGGCACGCCGGCTTCGCCGGAAACAGCCTTTGCCATCAAGGTCTTGCCGGTACCGGGCTGCCCAACCAGGAGCACGCCTTTAGGAATCCGGGCACCGAGAGCAATGAACTTTTCTGGTTCACGAAGGAACTCGACGATTTCCTTGAGGTCCTCTTTGGCTTCTTCAACACCAGCGACGTCTTCGAAGGTAACCGTGGGTTGGTCGCCGGAGAACATCCGGGCTTTCGACTTGCCAAAGGACATCGCTGAGCTGTTGCTACCCTGTGCCTGCCGCATGAAAAACCAGAAAAGGCCAATCAACAGGATGTATGGAACGATGCTCAGTGCGAAAATCCCCAATTTGACCCAACCGCTGGGCGCTACCACTTCTAAACTGGTATTTTCTGGCGAGAGCGCTTCAGGTGAGACGCCAAGGGAAATTAGCTGTTCAACGAAAGAAGCATCAGCTTCTTTTTTAGATTCACGTTCAGTGCCATCCTGGTAAACGAGCTTTAATGAATTGTCTTCAGAAATTTCAATCTCAGAAACCTTCCCGTTCTGGATGTCGGCTGCAATCTGATTGAGAGTAAGCGGTTCTAGCTCATCAGGCTGCTGCCACTGCATAGTGATCAGGGTAATAATCACACCCAGAAGCAGGAGGTAAAAAATCGGTATTCTACTGCGGGTATTGTTCACACAATCCTCCAATTTGTTGCGTAAAAGGATAAGTAATATTTTTGGGAGGTTATCTCAATTAA
>JBDLJU010000070.1:0-13503 GCA_039714215.1 Chloroflexota bacterium
CTTAAGGTGCTACTAGTGCCGCCAAAGTAGTTTGCCGGAATTCCACGACGCACAAATTATACTCTCATTATCATACAAACAGGTGAAAAAGTTTGTTTCACTCATAGGGTGACGTAGAATCCGGGGTCTACCTTCCTTGTTTTGTCGACAAATTCCCCATAGATAAAAAGGGCAGCCAAGTCTCCCGAGATAGTACCTCACAGCCTTCCAGTCCAGATAACCCCAACCAGTAGTTCCACCACATTCTTCACGTCTGCATCTGATCCATTGACCTGAGATAAGTAACCTGCAAACTCGACCATCGTGAATTTTACTATGGAGGACAGGTGTGACCTTGTCTTTATTTTGATTCATCGCTACAATCAGGTTGAATCAATATCCGGAGATACTCATTATGCAAACCAAATCGAGTCCCCTTCCCAAGCAAAATAACGTTTTTTTCAAAAACCTGCATCAACTGCAGCAATCGACATTAGAAACCTTGATTCAGGCAAACATCGTTCTTCTCACAATCTCGTACCTGATCGCGAACCTGCTCGGTGAGAGCATAAATTTACCTCAGCTATCGGTCAGTTTGATCCTCGGGGTGGTGGGGTCATTTTGGGCGTTGAGATGGCTCTCGCACCGACTGGTGGCTGCTTTAACGATTTGGATGATTGGTTTAGCTGCCATGATAGGCTTATTGGGATACTATTGGCAGCGTCCAGAATTACTCTTGATATTACTGCCTTTGTCTACGATCGGGGTGTTGGTTGTCGCCTGGTGGTATGGGATCATTACAGTTGCTTTTCTTTTCCTGGAAACATGGCTGCTGGGGAATATACTCTCAATCGGACCAACTACCCTGATGGTTTTGCAGATTATTTTACTGGGCGGCTTGATCGGTGTGATTGTGGGTTGGGCGATCTCGCGTACTCTCCTGGTGGCCAGTAGTTGGGCAGTGCAGGGATATCAAAGAGCGCAAATAAAGTTGGATGAGGTCCGCAAGAATCAGATGGAATTGAAACAGATTCAAGGGGACCTGCTGCATTCCAACCGTGAGCAGGCACGCCTCACAGAAAGGCTCAAGGTGCTTCATCAGGTCGCTGAAGAAGCCAGGCAGATCAAAGAAAAGTTTGTAGCCAATGTCAGCCACGAGCTGCGCACCCCCCTGAATATGATCATTAGTTTCAGCGAAATGATCATGCAGTCCCCGCACTCTTATGGGGTAGAGCTGCCCCCCGAACTGCTGGCTGATATCTCTGCGATCCAGCGAAACAGCCGGCACCTTTCTAAATTGGTCAACGATGTTCTCTCTCTCAGCCAGATTGAAGCAGGCCGGATGGCATTGACCCGTGAATGGGCATCCTTACCGGAGATTGTCGAAGAAGCCGTGATCGCCGTCGGTGCTTTGTACACATCCAAGCATTTATATTTGGAAACCGACCTACCCACAGACCTGCTCCCGGTATTCTGTGATAGCACCCGCATCCGGCAGGTGGTGCTGAACCTGCTCAGCAACGCCGGTCGTTATACTGAAAAAGGGGGGGTGCGTATTAATGCAAGCCGGGAGAGTGAAGAAATTCTCATTCAGGTCACCGATACCGGCCCAGGGATCGCCCCTGAAAATCAGGATTTGGTTTTTCAGCCCTTCCAGCAATTGGAGGGGTTGGTGCAGCGCCGTTATGGGAGCAGTGGCTTGGGATTAAGCATCAGTAAAAATTTCGTTGAGATGCACGGCGGTCGGATGTGGTTCGAGAGTGAACAGGGAGTAGGCACCAGTTTTTATTTCAGCTTACCCATTATCGAGCCGGTCGAATTCTCACATCAAACCAGGGGGATAAAACGCTGGTTCAACCCATATGAGAGCTACGAAGTGAGAAACCATCGGTATTCGCAGGATCTTGATATTTTACCCCGTTATGTTGTATTGGAAGAAAGCCGCGTCCTGACAGGGTTGATTGAACGCTTTGTAACTCAAGTGGAAGTGACCAATGTGCATACAATTGAAGAAGCTTTGGTGGAAATCGAGCGTTCCCCCGCGCAGGCTTTATTGATCAACGAAGCCGCGATCTCATCCAGTAAAGGTCTAGGCCACCAGATTACCGATTTGCCCTATGGTACACCTGTGATATCTTGTTGGCTGGCCAGCGACGATGATGTTGCTCGTGAGTTGGGCGCTACTCGTTACCTGGTAAAACCGATCGACCGGGAACATCTTTTGAGGGTGATTGCTGCGATGGGAGATGATATCCAGACCATTTTGATTGTCGATGACCATCCTGAAGCCTTGCAGTTATTAGTCAGGATGTTAGATAGCAGTGATCGGGAATACCGCGTTTTACAAGTGGATAACGCCCGGCGTGGGCTGGAATTGTTAGAATCTCGTCAACCCGACCTGTTATTGTTAGATTTAGTTATGCCTGATATGGATGGTTTTGAGTTGCTGAAAATTAAAAGCCACGACCACAAAATTCGAAATATTCCCACAATTATTATCTCTTCCCAAGATCCTGCTGGTGAACCGGTTGTGACTGATGCGATCAAGGTGCGCCGCAGCGACGGCTTATCGGTTCGTGAACTACTGACTTCGATCCAGGCTTTTAGTGAAATTCTGACTCCTTTATCTCAATCAACTGATCGAGAAGCGACAGAAAATCGTGGCGGTTAAATGGTTTCTTCATAAAGGCCACCGCCCCCAGCGAATGCGCCAGTTCTTCCTGAGGCAGCACCGTACAAATGATCACCGGAATTGCGCGGGTCACCGGGTTTTCGCTGATACGTCCCAGCATCTTCCAGCCGTCGATTTCCGGGATCATCACATCCAGAATAATTGCTTTCGGGGCATATTGCTTTGCCAATACGAACACCTGAGCGGGGTTGGTGGTTGTAATCATCTCATACCGACTGCCTTGGGTGTAGCGCTGCATGATTTGAAGCACATCCGGGTTATCATCAACCCCCATGACCGGGATCTGCTTCACATAAGGTAGTGAAAGCAGGGCAAAGAAAAGATCGGGTTTTTCAACGAAGCGGATGATTCCCTTGCTGAGTTGGGTGATTCTTTTTACGATTGCAGTTTTGTTTTCGATCTCGTCTTTGGAATCTGGGGTGTAATCAGCAGCGCGCTTTCCTTCAATCTTGATCATCATTTCAGAATCTTGCATGGCGACCTGGAGATCCACCTGTCCACCTGGTGAAGTGAGTATCGCAATACTTAGCAGGCTCAACAAGATTTGATCGAATGCAACCGGGTGAACGACCAGATTGGGCAGCTCGGGGTGCAAATCACTGTTAACTTCTACCTGATAGGTCACTGCTAAAGATCGAACCATCTCCAGTGTGTTTGGCAAATGTGCGTACAAGTCAAGCGAGGTTTCGATCGGTGCATTCTCCAACCATTCGAATTCATTCAAGGGGTCATAGGTGGCCTCATCAATGGGTACTGGTTCATCGTCATCACGGAATAGTGTGTTTAAACCATATTCCTGGCACAAGCTATCTGCCAAAACCTCCAGGGCTCCTCGCTGTTCTCGCCGCAGGTGGCGGGCGCTTATCCCCAGTTGGTCCGCAACAGCCTTTTGGTTTAGTCGCTGCACATACGGATAATAAAGCGATCCGTATGTACGCCAGGCGCGTTCTTGACCTTTTAAACCAGAGTCCGGTTTGAGTGTTTCGATGGACTCAGTCAAGATATTCCGAAAGGCTGTCGAAGCATCGAATCTGTTTTCAAGATGAAAGACCGATAAAAGACGCGTTTGACGCAGGTACTCTGTATCATAGAGATGTACCAAGGCCCCTTTTAAATCATCTACAAATTGTGTGCGCGTAAGTTTACTCATTGCATTTCCTGTGAATAAGCCATCTCGGCAAAGCAGGGTGGGGGTGTTAAAAAAAGAGTGAAACCCTTTTCTAACACCCCCTTCCACTATTTGTTAGGATGGTACCTAAGCCATGTCCTAAATTTGACCGCATTGTGACCAGTAATAATCATTTTCTAATCTATTATATTATAAGGGAAAGTAATGGTTTTCGTATTGTGTTTGTTTGGGGCTGGTTTTCCCTAGGCAACTGATCAAACTTTCTAAACGTTTGATTGGGGTTATGTCGAAGACCAGTTGAAGGTTTCTGATCATCCTGGTGCGTACACTTTAACAAGTTCATTATGTTGAATTTTTAGAAAAGTGCATTAATTTTAATGGAATTCATTGGTATCCAACCAGGGTTGAGTAGCCCTCATGTATGCCATTTAACCATATTATATGTAGAAGGAGGTACACTCTCACACGCAAATAACTTGTATCTTATCCACGCTTATATTAATCTGCCCTTTTTGTCTAGACAAAAAGGGACCACATAAAAAAAGGAGTAATGAGGTGAAGAAACTGAACCGTCGTGATTTTCTCAAATTGGGAGCAGTCGCCACAGCATCGGGTATTCTGGCGAGCTGCACTCAGAAACCAGAAGACAACGAAGTGTCCGCCGTTGAACCTAACGTCGAAGAAGTGCCCTTAAGCGCAGAAACCCTAACCGCGCTGTACTGGTATCGATGGGGCAACCTCGACCCAGCGTTAGAAATGATCCTTGAAACCGAAGAGTGCAAGGAAGCCTTGGGAGAAAATGTCCTTGAGTATAAAGGCGCTGTTGAGTTCGAAGCAGTGCTGACTGCAATTGCTGCCGGTACGCCCCCCGATGGCGGTTCCGACTTCGATTACCCCAACCTGTGGGCACGCGGTGCTGCACTGGATGTCACCGACCTGGTCGCGGCCAGCACGGCCATCCAGAAAGATGATATCGCTGATGGCCTGTGGGAAGGCTCTTTCTATGATGGCAGGATGATCGGTGTTCCCGGTATCGAGGGTTTCAACTGGTGGGGCCTGAATGTCAATGCCAAAGCCGCTGAAGAAGCCGGTCTGGATGTCGACAATATCCCCGTAACCTGGGAAGGCCTGCTTGAATGGCATAAAGCGCTGACCAAGTTTGATGATGGCGGCAACCTCTTACAGTTCGGCCTGGATCCTTGGGATGCCATGGCCAATGAGCCTGACTATGCGGCCACTGCCTGGGGTTTCCAATGGTGGAACGAAGAAACCAAAACCATGAATCTTAACAACGATCTGATGGCCGAATCCTACGATGTAATGGGTGAATTCATCAAGCATGTTGGACCCGACAAGTTCGCAGGTATGCGCCAGGTCGAAGGCAACGGCACCTGGGGCGCATCCTATAACGCCGGTGTCCAGACCATGATTATTGAAGGCTACTGGCACCCGGGTGAAACCAAGATCCAGCAGCCAGATCTCTCCGAATACAACCGCTCAACCTGGGCACCTGTACCGGCCAGCCGCGAAGACCACAAGATCATGGCCACCGGTCCGCACTTTATCCAACTGTTCAAAGAGGGTAAGAACACCAAAGGGATGTTCAAGTTCGCCGAACACATGATCTCAGATTCAGCCCTTGACATCATGTTCACAGAAGTCGGCTGGATCTTCGGTAAGAAGTCCTGGCTGGCCAATGTCGACAAGAGCACCTACCCCGGCCTAGATTTCTACGTCGATGCCACCGATCAGGTCACCGACTGGATCGTCGGCCGCCGCTGCCCGCTTCACTGGTACGTAACTAACCAGTCTGCAGAACTGCGCGAAAGAGTCTACCGCGGAGAGATGACCTCTGCTGAGGCTGTCGAAGAACTGCAGGTTCGCGCCGAAGCTGAGTGGATAGCCCAAGGGTTGTAAACAAGTAATTTCGGTTTATTGACCTGATTGCTGGCAAGTGCGTATTAGGATTTTTGGGAGTCTTTCTCACTCTAGTGCTCTTCAACGGAGGGCGAGCTATTTCCGCCCTCCGTTCCGAGCGCTTGTGCTCACTTGTTGAGAAGATTCACCCCTAAATTGAATCGCACCCCGCTGGCAGGGTCATTTGAAATCCTGTGTCTGGGGTTGGTATACTAACCCCAGACACATTGCCCCCACCCCTTTGGGTTTGTGAGGAAGTGCTTTGATGACTACCATTACAACAAAATTATCAAGATTATCGAAGGGCGATCGAAAAAGCCTGTTATGGGGTCTGCTTTTCATCTCCCCGTGGATCCTTGGTTTCTTATTCTTCACCTTCTATCCGCTGTTGGCCTCCGGCTACTACAGCCTGACACGCTACGACCTGATCCGTGAGCCGGTCTTTGTGGGATTGAAAAACTACAAGGATTTATTCCTTACAGATCCTCATTTTTGGAATGTGATGTGGAACACTGTTTTCTATGTGTTCCTCAGCGTGCCATTAGGAATCGGCACCGCTTTTTTGATTGCCACCCTGCTGAATTCAAAGATTATCGGGCGCTCCTTCTTCCGGGGTATCATCTATATCCCCTCGATCGTACCGGCGGTTTGTACTTCAATGGTCTGGATGTTCTTGCTAAATATCCAATATGGGGCAATTAACGCGGTGCTTACCAGCCTGGGGTTAAACGCCATACCTTTCCTTTCGAATCCTGTGCTGGCCAAGCCATCCCTGGTGGTAGTTTCGATGTGGACACAGGGGGCTGCAGTGGTGATCTTCCTGGCAGCGCTGCAAGAAGTGCCGCGTACGCTGTATGAAGCCGCGACCGTAGATGGTGCTAACAATCTGCAAAAATTCTGGAATGTGACCATCCCGATGACCACCCCGGTGATCTTGTTCAATCTAATCATGGGTTTTATCACGGCTTTTCAGACGTTTACGATTCCCTGGCTGCTGACCGGTGGCGGCCCAATGAACTCCACCGAATTCTATTCGATCCACTTATACCGTAATGCCTTTATCTACTTGCGCATGGGCAAGGCCTCAGCCTTAGCCTGGATCCTGTTTTTCATCATTGCGATCTTTACCATTATCTTATTCAAGACTTCAGCCCGCTGGGTGTATTATGGAGGCGAAGAATGACCACTACCCCTAAAATTGATCCAATTACCTCTCGCAAGTCTAACCGTTTGTTGAAAGCTGCCGGCACAACCGGGAAATATTCAGCACTGCTTTTTGTTACCTTTGTATTCGCCTTCCCACTGTTCTGGATGGTTTCTTCCGCTTTGAAAAATGATCCCCAGGTCTATACGCTGCCCCCGGTCTGGATCCCGATCCCCTCCCATTTCAATAATTTTATTGATGCCTGGACTCGCCTCGATTTCAATACCATGGCGATTAATTCCATTTTTCGCTACACCCTGCCGGTTATGGTCGGCACTTTGCTGTCAACAACTTTGGTGGCATATGGGTTTGCCAAAATCAAATTTCCCGGGCGTGACGTTCTTTTCTTCCTGTGCATGGCGACCATGATGCTGCCCTGGCAGGTTACGATGGTGCCTCTATTTGTGGTCTTCAAGAATCTGGGGTGGATCAATTCTTACCGGCCGTTGGTGGTGCCGTCTTTCTTTGGGAACGCCTACTTCATCTTTTTACTGCGTCAATTTTTCCGTTCTATCCCAGAGGATTTGTCGGATGCTGCTCGTATCGATGGGGCCAATGAGTTTGTTATTTTGTGGCGGATCATCATGCCCCTTGCAAAACCAGCTTTGACCGTTGTGGCCCTGTTTACATTTATTGATACCTGGAATGATTATCTAAGACCCCTGATCTATATCAACCAGGATGATCTCTTCCCGCTGGCGCTGGGCGTTCAACGGCTCAACCGCATCGCTAACAGCATGGGTACCTCCGGTAATGCCTATCCTCACTTGATGGCGGTCAGCACGATTATCGCCCTGCCAATCATTATTTTGTTTTTCCTGGCACAGCGCACCTTCATCGAAGGCATATCGCTGACAGGTACGAAGGGTTAGTAATATAGTAAATATACGATGTACTAATATTAAAATAAACCTAAAAATGTGGGCAATGGGGCTTTATCTATTGCGCACATTTGTGTTCCGGTGGAAGCTATTCTGAACCAATAGAAAACGAGGTGAATTTAATGGATGAATATTTGAAGACTGTTTTTCAAGCGGTCTTAGAAGGTGATATGGGCGGTGTGACAGAAGGCGTACAAAATGCTTTGGATGCCGGCATAGTCCCAGCTGACCTTTTGCATAAAGCCATGATCCCCGCCATGGGTGAAGTTGGCCGCTTGTTTGAAGAAGGCGAATTCTTTGTTCCCGAGATGTTGATCGCCGCCCGCTCTATGAAGGCCGGCCTGGAGATCCTCAAGCCTTTGCTAGTTGATTCTGGCATCGAGCCAGTCGGCACTGTCGCCATTGGCACCGTCAAAGGTGACTTGCACGATATCGGCAAGAACCTGGTTGCAATCATGCTGGAAGGTGCCGGTTTCGAAATCATGGACCTGGGTACTGACGCCGGTCCTGAGAAATTCGTTGAAGCTGCGCAGAATGGGGTTGATATCATCGGCCTTTCCGCGTTGTTGACTACCACGATGCCCGGAATGGAAGGCACCGTGAAAGCCATCCAGGATGCTGGTCTGCGCGATAGAGTAAAAATCATCATTGGTGGCGCACCTGTTACTTCTGAATATGCCAAGCAGATAGGCGCTGACGGATACGCACTTGACGCTTCTCAGGCTGTGACCTTAGCCAAGAGCTTCCTTGCTTAGAATTGAACGCGGATTACGTGGATAAATATAGCGTTATTGTCTGGAAAGAGACTATTCAAATAAACAGATCCAGAATCCTGAGTACGCTGTAGCCTGTCGAAAGCTGTATCGAAGAGTGCGAGCTAGCCAGGATTTGTCACAAATTTCCCACCCCTCGTACACGCTTCACAGGATTGATCGCAACTCGGGACGCTGGTAAAGCAGACAAACTGGAAACAATTTCATGCCCATTGATTTTAGGTAAAAGGTTAAAGTGATTTATAATGCCTGGTGGCATGAACTACTAGAGCGACCGATCATCCCGGTGGTGATCTCCAATTGAGACACGGGGCAGTCACACCCCCCCAACATCTCTGTTATGCGAGCTGAAATACTTCTGAATGGAAAAATTACTGAATGACAAAAAAATCTGATTTTGAACGTGTTGTTTTCCAACCTAAAACTCATCAAGGCATGCAGCGGGGCATCAACAAGATTGCCAATGCAGTTCGCCCTACGTTGGGCCCCATTTCCAGGATAGTGGCGATTACAAAAACCAAACCCCATGACCAGACCCCAGAGATGTTAGACCGGGGTGGGATCATCGCCCGGCGCGTGCAGCAAATCACTGATAGGGATGAAGATGTAGGTGCGATGTTCATCCGCCAACTGATCTGGCGACAGCACGAATATATGGGTGATGGTACTGCCACAACAGCGGTCTTGTTCCAGTCGATTTACAACCATGCGCTCAAATTTATCGCTGCCGGCGGTAATGCGATGATCATGCGACGTCATATGGAGACAGGTCTAAGGCTGATCCTGGAGCAGCTTGAATCGATGACCATCCCTGTGGAAGAGCGTGAGATGATTGCCCAACTGGCTGAATCGGTTTGTTTCGACCCTGAGCTTTCTAAAGTCTTGGGAGAGATTTTTGATATCCTGGGCGTTTATGGACAGGTCGATATCCGCTCTGGGCGTTCGCGGGAGATTGAACGTGAATATGTCAGCGGCACCATCTATGGTGATAGTGGCTATCACGCCAAGTTAATGATCAATAATATAGAAAGTTTGCGGCCTCAATTGGAAAACCCTGCCATTTTCCTGAGCGATTTCGAGATCAACGATCCCGATGAACTTGTTCCGGTTGTGCGGGCGGCCATTGAGGCTGGTGAAAGCGGCCTTGTGGTGGTCTGCCGCACAATATCGGAAGAGGCAAGTGGCGTATTGATGAGTGTTAGCAAGGATCCTCAACGCTTCAAGGCATTGGCCGTAAAGACGCCTGGCATTGGCGAGATCAATCAAAGCGCCTTTGTGGAAGATCTGGCGGTCCTTACCGGGGGACGAGCACTTTTTCAGGCTGGCGGAGAAACTACCCAGAGTTTCAAGATGGAAAACTTTGGCCATTCCCGTCGGGTGTGGGCTGATAAGGAATTTTTCTGCGTCATTGGGGGCAGCGGTGATCCGATCGAAATCCGAAAACATGTTGCCATGCTCAAAGGACGATATGAGCATGTCGATGAGCCAGATATCCGTGAACTGACCCTCACCCGCCTGGGTAAACTCATGGGTGGATCATCTACATTGTTTGTGGGCGGGCTCAGTGTGATCGATATCGATGCCAAGAAGGATATGGCGGAATGGGCCATCGGTGCGGTGCGCGGTGCCCTGCTGAAAGGTGTGCTACCGGGGGGAGGTGCAGCGCTGCTGGCCTGCAAACCAAAAATAGATCAAATGGTGGCTCAGGCTGAGAGCCTGGATGAGCGCGTCGCCTACCAGGTTTTGAGCCGTGCTTTAGAAGAACCGACCCGTACGATCCTGACGAATGCTGGACAAGATCCCAGCGTTGTGCTGGCTGACCTCGAACGTGTTGGTCCGGGATTCGGTTTCGATGTCCACCAAGGTGAAATTACCGATATGGCCCAGGCTGGAATCTATGATTCGGCTGGGGTGTTGCTGGAAGCCGTTCGCGGCGCAATCTCTTCTGCTGCACTGGGAATCACCGTTGATGTGATTGTGCATAAAGAGCGGCAGATTAACGCGAATAGACCATAATACAGGTTGGGAGCGGGTTACAACCCTGCCCCTCCGGGAAGAAAAAACAAAATGACAAATAATATTCTACAGGAAACAGATCCGGTTTTTAGTTTTGCAGTCTCGCCGGAATACTCGAAGGACCAGACCATCTTTGCCGCCCGAGGTTCTGGGTTGTATCACTCGCAAGATGGTGGAAAAACTTGGCAGTTCTCGCTCGAATCGCTGGGACTTGAGACCCCCCTGGCGATCAGCTGCGTGGCAGTATCACCCAATTTTATTGAGATGCCCCATGTGTTTGCCGCCGGTCCTGGTGGGGTTTTGTGTTCCCGGGATGGCGGTCAAAGCTGGTTTGTATCCATGCTGCCCTCTCCGCCTCCCTTCATTACAGCCCTGGCGGTTTCCCCGAATTATGCTAAAGACGGGATTATCTTTGCCTGTACGATGGATGATGGCGTTTTCCGTTCATCGAACCGGGGTGGGGATTGGACGGCCTGGAATTTTGGGTTGTTTGATTTGCATGTGTTGAGTATCGCAGTATCTCCAAACTTCGCCGATGATAACAGTGTCTATATCGGAACCGAGAGTGGTGTCTTTCGCAGTGTGAATGGTGGCCTCGGTTGGCGAGAGTTGGATTTTAAGGTTGAGAATGCCCCGGTTGTAAGCCTGGCAGTTTCCCCTAATATTGGGGAAAGCCAACTGCTCTTCGCCGGCAGCGAGGAAGGCGGTGTTTTTTGTTCCAAAGACCGCGGAAACACCTGGTGGTTGGCTGAGGGCGCTGAGTTGGTTGGCTCTGTCAATTCTATTCTGGTGTCGGATGACAATCCTGAAGAATCCTGCATCACGATTGCCAATGAAGAAAGCATTATTGTTTCCCGGGACCGAGGCCAGACCTGGCAGCCCTGGAGCCTCAATTTGAATTTTGATGATCAAATTCTGACCGTAGCTGCCCCCGAGAGCGTTTGCCCAGGATCACAACTTCTCGTGGGGTTGGCAGATGGTCAGATTGTGAGTATTGAAGATTAAAAATATCGTAGTTACTACTCAGTTTAAGAGTACCGGGGATGTATCAAACCACTCATACACCCCCGACTTACCGTAGGTGGTTAAAAGTTGCTATTTGTCTAACATAAGGAAACCCTAATGAGCCACCGAGAACGCATGCTTGCGGCTGTCAACCACCAGCCTATAGATGAATTCCGAACCGATATTAAGGCAGTACCTGCGATGTGGGAAAAACTGGAAGCGCATTTTGGTATCAAGAAAGTCATTATTGGCGAATCAGAAAGGTGCTCTGGAACGGCCGAGTTTTTAGAGCAGCATGGTGTAGAAGTCATCAATCTTGATTGGGACTCTTGCAAGTAAATGATGCGTGAATTTATCTATGACAATCTTACCCACTGGAAGGAAGAAATTGGTAAACAATAGCTATGCGCGAGGTGCTAAGTAAAATTACTGCATGGACCGCTTAGAGAAAATCTGTAGGAATGGCTACAGTGATCCAAACTTTGGAATTATCTCTAATCAGAGGCTAGAAATTAATATGAATCCAAAAGAAAGAGTAATTACGGAATTTAAAAGGAAGTACAACCAAGATCCGAAATGGGTTGTCCGCTCTCCAGGGAGGGTTAACCTAATTGGCGGGCATACTGACTATAACGATGGCTTTGTCTTGCCTATGGCGATAAACTATGCCACCTGGATAGCATTAAGACCGCGATCAGATAAGAAAGTAGTAGTTCGATCTTTAGACTTAGATGGAAGGATTGAGTTTGACCTGGATGATTTCGAAAACACAGATTCTGGATGGGGAGAATATGTCAAAGGAATTGCGTGGGCATTATTGGAGGATGGGCTTCAGTTGAGTGGGTGGGAAGGTGTACTTTCTGGGAATGTACCGATCGGTTCTGGTCTTTCTTCTTCTGCCGCCTTAGAATTGTCTGTGGCAAAGGCTTTTTCTCTGACATCAGGTTTTTCCTGGGATGTATTAAAAATATCCAAAATTGCCCAATTGGCTGAGAATGATTGGGTAGGGATGAAATGCGGGATTATGGATCAGCTGATCTCTGCTGCTGGTGAAAAAGATCATGCTTTGTTGATTGACTGCCGAACACTTGAAAGCAGCCCTGTCCCCTTGCCGGCAGGGACAGCAGTAGTGGTTTTGGACACCAATACCCATCGCGGATTGGTTGATTCTGCTTACAATGAGCGAAGAGAACAGTGCGAGTCGGCAGCTGAATTTTTTGGTGTTTCGAAGCTGCGGGATGTTAACCTGGATGAATTTCACAAACGAGAAACTGAGATGGACCCGCTTTCACGGAAGAGAGCTCGCCATATTATCACTGAAAATGATAGAGTTCAAAAATCTGCAGAGGCAATGAAAAATGGGGATGCTCAATTACTGGGGAATTTGATCAGTGCAGCGCATAAAAGTATCAGTGAAGATTATGAGGTCTCTTCAAAAGAATTAGACTTGATCGTAGAGATTGCGCTTGAACAACCTGGGTGCTTTGGCAGCCGAATGACGGGAGCTGGTTTTGGGGGCTGTGCAGTGGCTCTGGTGGATGAAGATCAGTTGGACTCTTTTGTTACAAATATAATGGGGCAATATAAAAATAAAGCTGGCTTAGAGGCAAAAGTGTATGTATCTAGGGCTTGTGAAGGTACCAGTGTGATAGAAATGTAGCTGCATAATTCCGCTGGTGATAATATGAGTTACGATTAATTTTCTTGCCAGGGTTTGGATGCCATAAGAATATATGATGGCGATTTAGAAGTGATTATCCTCCCTGAAAGGGAGTGGCTAAATTCGTGGTTTAATGGGGGTATGAAATGCCCACATTGTACTGAACAGACAGGCAAAATAAGGTAGGCAAGACAATCTCTGGAAGACAGAGAAACTGCTGCATGTTTTGCAACCGGAAATACACACC
>JBDLJU010000071.1:0-13357 GCA_039714215.1 Chloroflexota bacterium
TTAACCAACCCTGTACTGATCAGTTTTTTTCCATACTCAACAACCAATTGACGTTCATCTTTAAGCAGCATATTATTATCCTAAGCAAACAAATTTATTTTGGGATTTTCCGAATAGTGGATCGCCTGGTCGCAATTGCAAGTTTGTTTGAACGGGGCACGAAGCGCCTCGATGAACAATTGCATCAATTCGGGGAGGGTCTTATCCAGGCCGGTTTTATCAACGGTTAATTCCGAATATTTCAGACCGGCGCCATAATTTATTGAGAACGCCACAGCAGAAAAATGCAAACCTGCCTCACGCGCCAGGGCGGTCTCAGTGCCGCCGGTCATCCCGACCACATGCCCGCCCAGACCAGCATACATGCGCACCTCAGCGGAGGTTTCAAAACGCGGCCCATTGGTGGAGACATAGGTGCCATTTGGCAGCAGTTCAAATTTTCTTTCCTTCGCCAGCTGATAGATCACATCTCGCAGCGTGCCGCAGTAAGGCTCGGTCATATCTGTGTGACCCAAACCGTACTCACCGCCCTGGAAGAAAGTGCTTTCCCGGTGCATAGTTGTATCAATAAACTGGTCCAGCAGCACCATCCCCCCAGGAGGGATCATGGTAATCAGAGAACCAACACAATAGGTTGCCATTACCTTTTCCACGTCCAATTTTTTCAAAGCGGCAATATTGGCTCGATAATTCACCTTGTGCGGCGGGATACTGTGGTCTGCTCCGTGGCGTGTTAAAAAAACGATATCTTGATCTTTACCCTGGCCGAGATATACTTTTGCCTGACCATACTGGGTATCAATAATTTCTTCTTTCGTTTCTACACCTTCAACCCCATAGACGGCAGTTCCGCCGATAATTCCGAAACGCATCTTGAGCTCCTTTATTCTTTTAGATTAGCAGAAGGAGGGCAAATCTTCCTCATCTTTATTTGAGAAATGTTGAACCAGATCATAAGGAGAGTAAACACCGCTCTCAGCAACCACCCCGCTGACCAATTGCGGGGGGGTAATATCAAAAGCGGGATAATACCCCTTGACACCTTCTTTGGCCGTGCGCACGCCCATCGCATGCACGACTTCTTCTGGGTTGCGCTGTTCAATGGTGACAGAATCAATCGTCGGATTGGCCGCCGCGGGGGTACCGATCACATAGAACGGAACCTCATTGAAATGGGCCGCTAATGCGATCTGGAAGGTGCCAATTTTGTTCACCACATGCCCATCTAGAGTAATCACATCTGCCGCGCAGATAAAAGCATCTGGAATGCCCTGCGAAAGCACATGCCCTGGCATATTATCGGTTATCACGGTCACCGGAACACCGATCTCGTGGGCCACACTGGCTGTCAATCGCGCCCCCTGCAAATAAGGGCGCGTTTCCGGGCAAATCAAGGAAACTTTCTGTCCTTGCTCTTTTAATACCAATAAGACAAACCCGATCAATGTTTCTGCAAAGCACTGGGTGATGATCGTGGGATCGTCCGGTAAAAGTTTCGTCACGTTTTCTGCAATCCGGCGAGAGGTCGCATAGCGGGCATTGACCATATTTAGTCCCAATTCCTGCATCGCCGGCCCGATTTTCTCGCCTGCATCCATTTTCTCTTCGGCAAATTTCAGCATTTCATCTACAAAAGCGACCATCCGCTCTGAGGTGGTCGGGCGGGCATGAGTGACATCGTAGGCAGCTTCTTCCAGTTTCTTTTTAGCTTCGTCAGGGGGCAGGTCTTGCGCCTGGAAAGCAGTCATCACAATTGCCTGTTGCGCTGCCAGCCACGGGCCACCGCTCTGGGTGACCATATCCGCAATCGCCTGGGCGACTTCCCTGGCATCTTTACAAACTACATACTCGACTTTTCCAGGATACACGCGACGGTCTAAAATTTTCACCACGCCATCCTGGTACCAGGCCACATTTTCATATTGCAGCATGAACCCTAATCCTTGATCCATCCTATCCATTCTTAATTCCTTTCTTTTCTAAACTTGATTATGCAATGATCGAAACCGTCTGTAAAACTTTCTGACCAAGCGGCTGATTCCCCTGGATCACAGCCTTCGACAAAGAATCTTGATATTCAATCCCGCGGGTAAAAACTCGCCAGGCGGTATCTTCGTCCAGCTCAACTTTCGCCTGCCAGCCTGAGCTTTCCCCAATGGTCAGCGCCCACCGATCGGGTAATTTCTCCAATATCCAATTCCTTCCTGCCGGACCGGTAATATCGATCTGGATGATTGTTCCGGTCTCGGCCTGAGTTTGGTTAAACGTCTGCGGTACGGCCAGCATAAAAGTATCCAGAACCGGGGTCAAAAAACGAGGCTGATTAAACCCATGTTTACCGACCGCATCGCGGATATGCTGTTGGTGATGCCAGCGTTCGGTATACTCCCTGGCAATATCTACCCATTTCGGCGCCGGGTCAGGCCCAACCCACTCGACCGGGTTGCTCATTTCAAAAGGGTCTACGGAGGCAATAAAATGGGTAAATTTCTCCCCGGTAAACTGCAGCAATTCCAACAACAGCTGAGTGCTAAAGCGGTATCCGGTCTGGAACCAACGGTCATTTTGCTGATTGATCAATTCAACCAGATGTTCCCAGGAATTGATCTCCGGGAAAGCCGAATATTCATCCCTCTGCCAGGAAAGATAACCAATATCGCCACCGAGGAGATGAAAAGCGACATCCTTCACAGTCCACGGGGCACATACCGTCGGTTTCAGCCAATCTTCTTCGGACAAATCAGTTAATAATGAAATCAGTCCTGCTAATAACTCTGGGAAAAGATCAACGACCAAAACAGGTTGAAGCGATTGTCTCTCATCCATCATCCGGCTCACTCAAAACGCGCTCCAATCTCCCGGACTTCAGCGATGAGCGCTTCTTCCTCAATCGTGACCAATTCCCCCTGGTCTAAATGGATTTTTCCGTCAATTATCACGGTATCAATATCCTCACAACCCAAAGAATAAACAATATTTGCATAAATATCGTGGCAGGGGGTGAGGTGAAGTTTCTGGAAATCCAACAAGATAACATCGGCTTTTTTCCCGACTTCCAGGGAACCGATCAGATCATCCAAACCATAGGCCCTGGCCCCATTGATCGTCACCATTTCGAGAGCCTCTAAGGTTGAAACCACTTTAGGGTCTTCATTGACGCCTTTTTGCAATAATGCCGCGGTACGCATCTCGCCAAATAAATTCAGGTCATTATTGGATGCGGTCCCGTCCGTTCCCAGACACACATTGACCCCTGCTGCGATCATATCTGCGATCCGGGCGACTCCAGAACCTAATTTTAAATTGCTTTCAGGACAATGGACCACATGCGTTCCGGTATCCTTCAACATCGCAATTTCATCATCACGCATCTTTACACAATGCGCCAATACTGTGCGCTCATCAAGCAAATCGTAACCTGCCAACAATTCAATCGGCGTCTTGCCATACTGCTCGGTGACTTGTTTTATTTCCGAACTGTTCTCGGAGGCATGCGTGGTAAAAGGAACTTTATATTCCTGCTTGAACTCGCGCACCGCGTGCATCATCTCAGGGGTGGTTGTATAAGTGCTGTGTGCCTGGACAATTGGGAAAACATACTCAAAATCTTTTAATCGCTTTAACTCATCATGCGCCTGAGAAATCATTAGATCAAAATCAATCCCGCCAATCCCTGTAATTGGCGGCCCTCCAATCAAACGAAAGCCAACCTCTTCAGCAAGCTGGCTTACTTCTTGATAGTACCAGTACATATCATGAGCGCAGGTGACCCCGCCGCGGAGCATTTCTGCGAAAGCTAATTTCGTCCCCGCCCGCACGCTGTCGGCGTCCAAAACCGTCAGCTCATACTTCCAAACCTTTTCTAACCATGGAATTAAGTCTAAATCTTCGACCAACCCGCGGAACAAGGTCATTGCTAAATGACTGTGCGCGTTGATCAATCCAGGCATGACCACTTTTCCCTCTGCCTGGATCACTGTTTTTGCCTCAATTCCGGCTGGCAGTTCGTCTTCAGGCAGCACCGCGGCAAGCTTATCCCCTGAAATCGCCACGGCCCCATTCTCAATCAGGGCGCGATCTTTATTCATCGTGATAACTTTTCCACCCTTAATCAAAATATCAATATTCTTTAATGATTCCATAAATAATTCCGATAATTATCAGAGCGGGAGTATCCCGCTCTGATAATTAATAACTTAAGTGTTGCAATGTTTTTAGTCGATATCGTCGTCTTCAACAAATTGCTCGCGACCAGAGAGCATGAAGCTTGCTACCAGAATTGCGACCAAGAACGGCAATACTGCCAACCAGACAGACATTTCGCCAGAAGCGCCGGCGAATCCATAAATTTCCTGTCCGGCTGCGCCAACGGCGACCAGGAGACCGACGATCAAACCACCAATACCACCAATGATCATCACGATGGAACCCAAATTCACGGCAAAGCCCTTAGCAACATCTTCCACATCCATGATGTCGACCCAGAGTAAGCCCCAATTTTTCACCCGCGGGTAGAAAAGAGCAAGAAGGATCGGGCCTAAGACCACGGCTGCTGCGAAATTATTGATTGTGATGGTAATCGCCAGGAAAGCGAACGGAACGATCCCCGCCAGGTCAAGGTACCAGGAAATGATGATCGCACAAACTGCGGCAGCGGTCAGGGCAACGATCTCGAAGGCAACAATCTTTTTCCAGTTGTTGGTGGTCTGGGACATATCATCTTTCGAAACCAGGCCAAAGGTAGCGCCCCACATCTTGTAAGGAACATACCCAAGGAAAAAGTTACCAAAGAAACCAAAGATTGAGCCAATTCCCAGTGAGCCGCCGAACATATCGCCAATCAGGTTGCCAATCGCCGAACCCCAGGCGCCTGCTGGCCCAAACAATAAGCCAAAGACAGGGGGAAACACATTTGCCGGGCGCACTTCAGTAATGCCAGGGACGATTACAATCCCGCCTTTAAAAACGATCAGGAATGCAGCATAAATTGCTGCTGTAAGCGCTACTAGAATGATCATTCTAGTATTTTTCCACATGCTGATTACTTCTTTCATCTTTATCTCCTATAGCTTAAAAAAATGATTTATAAAATATTCTCTTCCTTGTGAGTTTTTACCCTTCAATAAAATGCTCCTTTCATAAAATTTTGATGGGTAACCAATAAATTAGAAAACCGGCTTAAAACTTCGTCAGTCCAGCAATATCGCCATACCCAAGCGAATTAAGATAAATCGCTGTAGCCATTACGAGTATACAAAAAGCAAACACCAACCAGTCCCTTCTCTCCATCTCCATAGCAAGATAAAAGGTTCGTTCCTCACGTGCACCAAACCCTTTAGACTCGAGTGCCATGCCAAACACATTTGTTCCGCGAATCGTTGAAATAAAAACCGGGATCAACAACGGGATATATTTCTTGATCCGCTCGAGGATATTCCCACTCTCCAGGTCTAACCCCCGGCTGCGCTGTGCCTGAGAAATTGTATAGATACTTGAGGAAATCGTGGGTACCATCCGTAAAGATGTCGAAATCGCAAACCCTACCCGGTACGGCAGCCCAAGCTTAATCATCCCCAAGACGAGCTCCTCATTACGCGTGGTACTCAACAAGTTCATCCCGCTGATGATCATCAGCAAGATCAACATCGTGCGTGCAAGGCTGTACAACAGTGATTCGAGGTCCACGAACCAAAACAAATGGGTCTCGCCGCTTGCGAAAACATTCCACATAATCACGCTAGAAATCGTCAGGATGGTTAATAAAATCCTGATTCTCCAGATATTCACCCAGGCGCGTGCCAGGAAATTTTGGGTCAAAATCAAGAGCCCGATGGGGAGGATATATAGGGGATCCTCAAATAACACCAACGCAACAAAAGAGAATAAAAAGAGTAAAATTTTCGTCCTGCCATCTAACCGATGAACAACCGTGTCAATATCTATGAAAAAATCAATATTCATTTGATCAGTCCTTTTCTATCGCCGAGATCATTTCGTCGGGAGTCAGGAATGTTTTTCCCAACAAATTGCTAAATTGAACAAAATGTGGGGGGCGCAAAAACGATTCTATTAATTCATCTTCTTTAGAAAAAACCTCACGCGTTGATCCAGATAAAAGCAGCTTACCATCTTTGATCACAAATACTTTTTTAGCATACTCAGCAACCACCCACATATGATGGGTGACAAATATGATCGTGCTGCCCTGACGGTTAAGTTCTTTAACCATTTCCATCATACTTCGTTGCTCTATATAATCTAAACCCGTTGTCGGTTCATCCAAGATCAGCACATCTGGTTTGACCGCCAACACAGATGCGACCGCCACCCGCTGACGACCGCTCTTTGTCAAGCTGAAAGGGTCTTCTTGCTCGAAACCAGTCAGCCCAACTGCTTCGAGTGCTTCTTTCACTCGCTGGTCAATTTCCTCTTCAGGCACATCTCGCAGCCGCAGACCAAATGCAATCTCGTCATAAACAAGCTCTGAGAAAATCTGGTGATCGGGATTTTGGAAGACATAGCCGACTTTTTTGCCGATCTCGTAAACACCTTGTTCGCCAGTGTGCAAACCATTCACAAATACCTCACCCTCAGTTGGAGTGAGCAAGGCATTTAAGTGTTTTGCCAGGGTAGTTTTGCCGCTGCCATTTTGCCCCACTATCGCAACGATCTCACCCTGATAGATATCCAAATCAATACCTTTGAGCGCTTTAACCCCATTGGGATAGGTGTGCTCCAAATCCTTGCATTGGATCAGTAAATTTCCTTTTTTCTCGTCAGCACCCGCCTCGTTAGCAAGCAGCTGAGCGTATTTCTCCCCGGAAATTTTCCAGCCCGTCTTAGAGAATTCTTCAACGCCCTCTTTTGGCGTAAGCGGTAGGACCGGATAATTCATTTGATTGAATAACCGGGGAATTCCCAGCGGCATAATGCCCATTTCCTCTAAGAAATCTACATCTCTCAAGATATCGCGCACAGGGCCAACCCGAACGATCTTTCCATCTCGGATCAAAGCAATTCGATCCGCATTCAGCGTTTCCTCGGTCTCATGTTCAACAACCAGCAGGGTAATATCATCCCGCTGACGGAGTTGATTCACAATGTCAAAGACACCTTGTTTACTGATCGGGTCTAGATCTGTGGTGGGCTCATCCATCACCAGCACCTGCGGCTGCATGGCAAGCACAGAGGCAATCGCCAACTTTTGCTTTTGCCCGCCAGATAAAGTCGATGGAGGACGGTTGCGGAATTCCTCCAGGCCCACATAAGCCAGATTTTTTTCAATGCGGCGGCCAATCTCTTCACGCTCAACCGCAAAGTTTTCTGGCCCGAAGGCAATCTCCAGTTCAACATTGGTAGAAAACAATTGCGCTTCAAAATCTTGAAAGACCATCCCAATATACTCTGACATGTCGGCGACTTTGTTTTCTCTCGTATCCATCCCCAATATTGAGACATTCCCTTTTATTTTTCCTCTTTGGTAGTGGGGGATCAAACCGTTCATGCTCGCGCACAATGTGCTTTTTCCCGCTTCACTTGCCCCCATGAGTACCAGGAATTCGCCTTTGGAGACATTAAGTGAAATGCCATCTAAAGCCAATTCCTTGGTTCCCCGATAGCGAAACTTAAAATCTTTGATCTCAATCGCTTGGTCGGTCATACTCTCTCCATATTCTATTTTTGCTTAAATGACTGGTACGAACCTTTCTTGTTCATTGCTGCATCCCAGATGATTTTTTCTTTTTCTATTGTGCTTACCGAATCCAGCATGGCGACGCCTACATACAGGGAGTGGATGATTGCATACTGAGCAATTCGAGATGCAATTGTTTCTACGCGGGTCTCATGCGAAACAGACAGCAAGACTACATCCGCAAATTCTGTTAATTTTGAACCGGTGTTCCCTGTAATCACAATCGTCTTGCAACCATTCTCTTTTACCAAAGAAGCCGTTCGGAGGGGGTCTTGTGAATCTCCTGTCTGAGAAATAATCACTACCACGTCCTTTGGGCCAAGTAATGCGCTTTCCATAATCTGGAGATACGAATCAGTCTGCACATGGCAATTTGCTCCCAGACGCATGAATCGATTCTGCATTTCGGATGCAATCGGTCCTGATGTCCCTACCCCGACGATCAAGATTTTCTCAGCCCTATCGAGCAGTTCCACTGCCTGGGCAATTGCTTCATCTTCCAAGACTACCAGAGTGTCTTTCAGCGCGTCCATACTGTTGTGGAAAACTTTTCGCGCAATTAATCCTGGGGTGTCGTCTTCTGCAACCGCATCTAATATCTGGACAGAATTATTTGGCGCGATTTTGGTAAGATCGATTTTGAATTCTAACCAACGATCATATCCCAACGACCGGCAAAACCGCAGTACCGTCGCATCGCTGACTCCGCTGCCTCTGGCCACATCAGCCAAGGTCAATCGAATCGTCTCTTCAAAATTTTCTAGAATATAATCTGCTACTTTTTTCTCAGATGTGGATAACGAAGAATAATACCCCCGGATTAGTGATGCTACATCAATTATATCTGTTGAATTGTGTTCGCTCATGTTGCAATACTACTTATTCTCTCTAGTTTTCGTAGTAATACTTCATAAGTATATGGTTTTTTTCGACAAAAGTCAACTTTTCGCAGTATTAAAGCTTAAAATGTCACACCGCGAGAAGCTATCTGCATCAATAAGCGTACCAGATAACACCTTAAACGGAAGTCTACAAAATTTCCGCACGCGCGGAGGCAGGCGGCTTCATCCAGATATAATAACTGCAGATTGAAAAAGCAGTGAAATCCTTGATATTTCAAGAAGAATGGACGCAACCTCGGTCTAAAAGTGGAGGATTTCGGGTGAGATTTTCCTTGATTCTTGATATAATGAGAGTAACTTCACCCTATTTAACTCATGGGCCAGGGTGATCAACGGAAAGAAGAAGATGGTTAATCAAGGAGGATTTTAATGAAACTTTCAGCTCCAAAAACAGTAGTATGGTGGATTGCGGTCATAGCCGGTGTTCTCGGAATATTGGGAACCTTTGTGACCCTGCCTTTTGTAAGCGCATATGCTTTTTGGCTTGTCGCTGCCGCTTTTATTCTTTTAGCGCTGGCAACCTTCCTTAAAGGTCTCTAAAAAAGGGAACCCGTGAATTTGGCCCAGATTCGCGAGCTTTAATCAGAACAAAGTCTCTCCCTTTATTTGTGGGGGGCTTTGTTCTTTTTTTGAAGTTATGCTAAGCAAAATCTTCCCATTATTTTGAAAATAAAAATCGTAAACTGAGATCAAAAATTCCGGAGAAAGGATTTGTAATGAACTTAGGGACCAAGGAAAAATTAAAGCAATTGATGGATTGGAGTGCAGCGCTTTGGGGAGGCTTCATCAGCGGAATCGTATTTTTCGTGGTGAATATTCTGCTCTCACAGATTGTACTCGGCAGCCCCTGGGTGTATCTGCGGATCATCGCCTCAATAATCATGGGGCCCCGAATTCTACCGCCCCCCGCAACGTTCGATATCCAGGTGTTTTTTGCAGCCCTGATTGTTCATTTTGCCATTTCAATCATCGGAGCGATCATAATCTCCTTTGCCGTTTACCGGTGGGGGTTAATCGTTGGTTTCATTGGAGGCGGAGTGTTAGGGCTCGCATTCTATGTGATCAATTTCTATGCCCTTTCATTTTTCTTTCCCTGGGTCTTCCCTTACCGGAGCTGGATCATGATGGCGAGTCACATTGTTTACGGGGCGCTAGCTGGTGGGATTTATGAGCTGTTGGAAATCGAAGAGTTTGTGATTGATGAGGATAGCAAGGGAGACGATCATGTATAGAAGCTCAACAAAAAGGATTTCTCGACCGGTTCGTCAAAATTTGACCACGCGCATGCTCCCTCGCTCAACCCGGCCGAGCGGGAACAGCGGGTGCCTTCGCATCGGAGTTGCCCTGGCAATGGCTGCTTTTGCGATCATTTCATATATGGGGTCAAAGACGATAAACCCGACCACTGGAGAGGAGCAGTACATCACCATTTCTAAGGACCAGGAGATTGCGCTAGGCATCCAGGCAGCCCCAGAAATGGCGAATATGTATGGCGGATTAGATTTAAACCAAGACTATCAGGAGTTTGTGGAAGATGTAGGACAGTTCCTGGTTGCGAGTTCTGTGGCAGGCCAGAGCGGGTATCCCTTTGAATTTTATTTGCTGGCAGATGATCAAACGGTTAATGCTTTTGCGCTTCCTGGCGGGCAAGTTTTTATCACTGATGCCCTTTTCCAACAATTGGAAACCGAAGAGCAATTAGCAGGGGTATTAGGTCATGAGATCGGGCATGTGATTGCCCGGCATGGCGCTCAACGGATTGCACAACAGGAACTCTCTCAGGGATTAACTGGCGCTGTAATTATGGCAACCTATGATCCTGATAACCCGAGCTCCCAAAGAACAGCTCAGGTTGCTTTATTGATTGGCAATCTGGTTACGATGAAATACGGACGCACCGATGAACTTGAATCTGATTGGTTGGGCGTTTGTATATTATCTGAAGCAGGATACGACCCAGCTGCGATGATCGAGGTTATGGAAATTTTAGATCGGGCGTCGGCTGGCGCACGGGTACCTGAATTCTTCAGCACCCACCCAGACCCAGGAAATCGAATTGCAGAGATTCAGAATGCAATCGACAACTTGGCAAATTGTCCCTGACCAGCAGATCAAATTCGTTCTGAGAGTACAAAAAGCGCTCGGTTGAGCGCTTTTTGTGTAAAAATGACAGCAAACAGGTGCGATGGTAATCCAAAACGAGTTTGAATATTTAGAATGCCATTATTTGTTCTTTTCAGCCATTTCATAGGCCAACATCATCAAGATATCGAAATTCGCCATACCTGTCACCGGAAAACTGAATCTTCTAAATAAGCCCTTCTCTTTTGGCTCTACCCACATCGTCCCTTTATTAACAGAAATTTGCCCAATATCACTCCAAAGGTAATTCTTTTTTCCCTTGATGATTCCTTTTGTTTTACTGATCGCTACTGCTCCAAAATCTAGCAGCTGATCTGTCTCAAAATACTCCTTGGTTCTGGAAAAGATATATGGATTGGCTCCTTCACGAACCCGATTAATGAAATCATCCGGTTCCGAGAGGCTGCCATCTAATTTGATCTCCTCCCCCGATTGTTTGCGAATCTGATATTTTCGCTGTGTACCGGCGGGAATGACGCCATAAACCATTTGCTTGATTACGTGCATAGAAATCATGGTGATTTCTTTCCACTTGAAAACTTCCATTCTTCTTCCGGTGAAATACGCGAAACCTTTCTCATATACCACCAGCATTTCATTCCAACGGGTAACAATCCGCCAGGTAAAATATAACGAACCAAGCAAGAAAACTACTCCTAATCCAATCACGTATGGTGAATTGCTGTCTGCAACATCGGGAAATCTCTGAGGATACCAAACTAATCCCTCCAAAAGCAAATAAATTCCGACTGCAAACCCAACAATGATTCCAAAAATGTACCCAAACTTGGAAAGAGTGCTGCGTGAGTATGTTCTGATTGGTTTACCTAAACCCTCAATATTCTGGAAGTGTAAAGGAATGGATTGTTCTTTCATAGCATTTATTCTCCTGAATTATTGTTTTATATCTCGAAAAACTGAAACAAAACCAATGATTGCCCCAACTACACCAGTAAAATAACCGATAAACACATCCACATTGGTTAATATCTCAATAAGATTAACCAATGCAATATTAATGGAAATTCCAAAGGTGTAATCCAAATCAAAGATGAGAAGAACTATTGTAAAAATTATTTCTCCCAATGCAATGGTTAACAACGATAAAAACATACTGGTAAATAGAATTACCACCCCTTTAACAAAGTTGATTGACGCCAAGTGAGCCGCCAAAACCCTGGTCATGCCTACACCAATTAATATCCCAACCACATAATAAATGCTCTCACCCCAATAGATCATCACGGCCCATCCAATCGCGCCCCCAAACACAATTGCTGCAATCAGCCCTGCTGTCTTGGCCAGCTTTACCGAATTTGATTCTTCTTTTTCAGGTTGTTTACCGAAATCGATTACTGTCATTTATTTTCCTCTCCTGATCATAGGGTGCCCGCCCACTAGAAAAATTATAACTCAAGTTTGTCACCAAAGAGATTCAATTAGGGATGATATTGAAATAATGAGAAAGGCAGGACCCAAGATTCTGACCATGCCAGTAGCGCCCAATCTTATGATAAGATTCCCCTAACCAATGAAATTTCAGGCAAAAGTTCTCCTCCTCGCCATCGTCCTTTTAAGCTGGCTGACCTCCTCAGCTGCGCCGGCTGCAGCCGCGCCGGAGGTTTCCCCAGAGCAGCTAGCCGCCCAGATCGTCGCGGAGATCAACGCCTACCGCCAGGCCAACGGATTCTCCGCCCTGCCGGTGAATGCCAGCCTCGCTTACCTCGCCAAAACCCAGAGCGAATACCAGGCTTCAATTCAGTCGATCACCCACACCGGACCCGGCGGCACCACTCCCAAAGAGCGGGCGGCAGCCTACGGCTACGCCGGCGGGGGCACCTTTTTCATGTCCGAGATCATCTACGGCGGCCACGGAGCTACTCCCGCTTCGGCAATTGGCTGGTGGAAAAACTCCGCCCTGCATAACAGCGTGCTGCTGGATAAGCGCTATGCTGAACTCGGTGCCGGGGTAGCCTACAGCGGAGAGCGGGTCTACTTCACCGTTGAGCTGGCCTGGACCGGGAGCTACATCGCCTACGACGGGGTCGGCGGCGATTCGGCTGGCAATGTAAACACAGGAACAAGTCCTTCAGGATCAGGGTCAGGCTCTGAGTCGGGGTCCGATTCAAACACCCCAGACGAGACCATCCCCGATGTGGTTACTGCCCCGGTCAGCCGCGCCGAAGCCAATCCGGACGGTTCGGTCGTGCACATCGTGCAGGCGGGTCAGGACCTGTGGACGATTGCGGTCGTCTACGAGGTCAACCTGCAAGATATCTATCAGCTCAACGGGATGAGCCCCGGTGATTTCATCTTCCCCGGTGATGAGATCATCATCCAGCCGCCGACTACACCTCCGACAGCGACATCTACCAACACCCCAGAATATACGGCCACGCCCCTGCCCCCCACCGCGACCAAAGTCCCTGAGATCGGAGAAGCCTTCAGCTATGCGCCCGCGGCCAGCGCGGTGCCCAATCCAACTCTACCGGTGGCAGCCGAGCCAGACCAACCTGCCGCTGTTCAGCAAGCAGGAGATCGGACTGCGCTAGGGATCATCATCGCCTCTGGGGTGATCATCCTTGCTGCGGTGGTTGGCAGTATGCTGATGCAGCGTCCC
>JBDLJU010000072.1:0-13250 GCA_039714215.1 Chloroflexota bacterium
TAGGGGCCGGGCATGCCCGGCCCGGGCGACGCATGCATCGCCCCTACGCGGGATTGTTAAGTTTGGAAACGCATCGGGGATATTAATATTGGGAATATTTTTGCCAGGCTTTCTGCAGCTATCCAGACCGGTGAAGGTGCGTTTTACCGGTAATCCAGCGACTTCTGGTTGCCCTCTTCCACCTTGTCCTTCAACTTATTCAGCAAATCCCCCGCAATTCCCTTCTGTGAGCTAGAGAGCTCGTCCATTTCTTCGGGATCATTTTCAATATCGTACAGCTCGGTCAGCGGTCCGCCGCCGTTGAGCTGCTCCCAGCCGGTGTAGTGAGTCAGCTTGTAGCCGTCCTTGACGATCATGAACGAGCCGGGGTTGATCTCCCCGTACTGACGCTCAAAGGATTTGGCCTCTGCGGCAAATACACTTCTTTGGGGATCTTCTTCACCCGCGTGATAGGTCGGCAGCACCTCACCCTCGACCCATTCCGGGACCGGCTGACCCGTCATCTGCAGCAGGGTCGGCATCAGGTCGGCGTTGCTGGTGGGTGAGTACACATCCCGGCGGCTTGTCTGCCCGGGTTCGAAGATCAGCAGCGGCACCTGGATGATCGGCATATGGAGCGATTCGTTGTAGTGTTTGGTGATCCCCCGCTCAAACATTTCGCCGTGGTCGGAAGTAAATACCACGATCGTGTTGTCCAACACGCCAGTCTGCTCAAGCTGGTCGAACATCCGCCCAAACTCGGCATCGACCAGCAGGATGAACTCGTCGTACCAGCGGCGCTCATTCTCCTGGTCCTGGTAGCCCCGGTGGTTGGTGAAGATGTGCTCTGGTTTCTCAATCGAGCGGTAGCCGTCTCCCTTGAAGTGGTCGATGAAGTCGTGGCGGGTGAAATAGGGATCATGCGGTGGGAGGTAGTGGAAGTAGCCGAGGAAAGGCTGTGGAAGTGAAGTTACCTGCTCCAGGCTCCAATCGATCGCATCCTCCAGCAGGAAGTAGTTGTCATCACGGATGTTGGGGATCCCGCGCGGGTAGAGACCGGTATATTTTTTGATCAAATTTTGCTTGTATGCCCGGTAAAGGTGCGCGAGGAACAGCGAGTAGGTCCCTTTCCGCCCGGTTTTGACCATCGCCTGCCGCCAGCTGACTGAAGCAAGGTCCTCATCGTTGGCGAAGAGAATATCGGAGACCAGGTCACCGCCGAGGAACAAATCCTGGCGGGCTTTGAGCTTGTCCATGCTTTGCTTCAGTTGGGTCAGCAGGGTAAAAGCCACCGAGTTGTGGGTGTAGCTCAGCCGGTAGTATTGGTCGAAGGCGGTGAACAGGTTGTTTTGTTCAAAGAAGGGCGCGATCCCTACCCGGGGATTGAATCCCCGGTGGGTGAAGGGATAGGTGCCGGTCAGCAGCGAGCTGGTGCCGGGGAAGGTGTAGTTCCCCCCTGCGTAGTGGTTGTGGTACACGGTGGCGCGGGAGGCCAGCCGGGAGAGGTTGGGGGTCGTGGGGCGGTCATAGCCGTACAGCTCGATGTTGCGTGCCGAAAAGGCATCGAAGACGACCACCAGAATGTTGGGCAGGTCGCTGCCTGCGGCGCGCTGCGGTTTGACCATCACCGAAGGCATGCTCGAAGCAAGGTACATCGCCCCGGTCAGTTTTAGAAAGTCACGTCGAGATATATTATTCGTCATCGGGGGCCTCTACACGTTGCGCACGATCAGGATGATGATCGCCGCGAAATCGAAGAACAAATACATCCCGCTCAACAGGCTCAGGCGGTCAAAGATACTGAGCATCGCACTGCTGAATTTTTCGGAACGCAGCGCCAGGAAAACGGGGAGCGCGAAGGAGAACGTGACGAGCAGCCCGAGGAGCGCCATTCCCAGCCAGGGAGATGCTCCCAGCAGGGCGAAACTGGAGAAGGCGCGGGTCATCTGTTCGTGGAGCAGCACGAGGATGATTTGCTCAATGATCGACCAGCTGGCGAGCACGGTGGCGACCAGGCCAAGACTGACCAGCCGCTGATCTGTGCTCCAATTTTTGGAGATCAGCAAGCCCAGCAGCAATATCCCTCCGAACAAGACAAGCGATTCAACCAGGGTGTAGCTCAGCACATAGGCGCTGAAACCGACTGCGCCGCTGAGGGTGCGTCCTTCTGCCACCCAGCCGACATCCCGCAAGGTCATCAAGATCGTCCAGACATGCAGGGGAAAGGCGACAATCAGAAACAACTTTATCAGCTCGCCGCGATTAAATTTTGAGGATTGCGTGTTCATAGATATCGTTTCATTTCTAATAGTTTTCCTCAGCTGATTATACATGATTATCCTTTTAAGGGCTAAAACATCCGAAACCGCCTCCCTTTTAACCCAAAAGAAGGAAAAATTATGGTCTGCGGGGAAAACATGTTAAAATAACTGATATGGATCAGAGACAATCATTGCAGTTGCGAAAAAGACCCCCCAATCCAAAAACTCGCGCCGCGCACAAAAAAGAGTTCCGCAAGCAGGTCATCCTGCCGCTGAGCATTTTTCTTGTTCTGCTCGGAGCGGCAGGCGCAGTGTTGATCTACTATCAAATCGGAACTGTCGAGCGCTGGTCGCAAATTGCTTCGATTGCGTTGATCAGTCTCTCGATGCTGATCGGGTTGGTCATTCTGGCGCTCCTGGTTGGGCTGGTATTCCTGGTTGGACAGATTTTACAGCAGCTCCCGCCTTACACCCGCCTCGCCCAGGATGGGATTGAAACGATCAAGGAGCAGGTGGTCACCGGTGCGGACATTACGGTAAAACCAGTCATCAAAATCCAGAGCTTCCTGGCAGTGATCGATGCGCTGCGCGGACGCCGTTAACCCAAGAGATGAGGAAGGCGAATGGAAAACAATTCAAGTTTTAAGCGAAATGCAGTCCTGGTGGGAGGAATTATCGGCGCTTTTGTTGGTGTCTTTGCCGCCAAAATGTTGGTAAAAGAAGTCGAAGAAGGGGATAACCAGGACGCGCTTACCCCTGCCAAAGGATTTCAACTAGGCATGCTGGTTTTAGGACTGCTTCGCCAGATCACCAATTTATAAGGATTGGTTTTCAGGTAGTCCCATAAAATTTAAATAGAAGCCTGTCTGCACATTGACGGGCTTTCTTTCTAAACAGTAATTGATGAAGGCGTCGATGCCAAACCCCACACCGAATTACCTGATCCTCGGACAGCTCCTTAGAGAATTCCTTGTCACCCCAGATCAAACGATCAGCCTGGATCAGCCCGGGGGCAATTTGCTCTATGCTGCCGGAGGGCTGTCTTTATGGTTGAGTTCAAATGAAACCGCGGGATTGGTTGCCCGTGTCGGGGAAAATTATCCCCGCACCTGGGTGGAAGACCTGCAGGCAAAGGGTTACTCAACCGCAGGGATCAAGGTGCTCCCTGAAGAAATCGATTTGCGTTACTTCCGGGCTTACGAAGACCTGCGCACGATGGTGGAGGAAGACCCGATTAAAGTGTTTGCCCGTTTAGAAAGCAGTATGCCGCGTGCACTGCTGGGGTATCAGCCCCCATCACATCGCGGGGGCTCCGCAGACCTCAAAGCAGTCACCAGTGTTGCACTCCGCAAAACAGACCTGCCCGAAGCCTACATCGGGGCAGGCTCAGCCCATATCTGCCCAATGGATTATTTATCTCAGAGTTTAATGCCAGCTGAGCTGCGCGCTGCCGGGGTAGAGATCGTCACGCTGGACCCGGGTAATTTCATGCAGCCTGAGCATTATCAAGATGTCCGGGCATTATTAATTGGCCTGACCGCTTTTTTGCCCTCTGAAGATGAGCTGACCAGCTTGTTCCGCGGTCGTACTGCGAATATCTGGGAAATGATCGAAGAAGTTGCCAGCTGGGGAGTCGAGGTGATTGCCGTAAAAAGAGCCTGGCGCGGCCAACTGCTCTTCGATACAGCAAAAAACCGGAGGGTCGAGATTCCGGCTTATCCCTCAAAAATGGTCGATCCTACCGGAGCAGGGGATGTTTTCGCAGGCGGTTTTTTGCGGGCTTTTTCAAAATATGGGAGTCCGCTTGATGGACTGCTCCATGGTAATGTGGCTGCTTCAATTGCTGTGGAGGGCAGAGGTCCGTTCTATACCAGGGAGGTGCTGCCCGGCTTAGCCCATGCACGCCTGAACAGCTTACGAGACTCTATCAGGGAAGTTTAAGATGCAAAAAGACCTTATCCAGCGTGTCGTAGAACGCGCCATTGAAATCCAGCAGATCCCGGCCCCCACATTCGAGGAGGGCTTGCGTGCTGAGTTTGTCGCTCAGGCTTTTCGAGAAGAAGGACTCAGCCAGGTTGAAATTGACCAGGTTGGCAATGTGTTTGGCTGCCTTCCCGGTGACTCCAGCGAGCGCTCCCTGGTGGTCTCAGCGCATACTGATACTGTATTTCCTCAGGAGATTGACCTGAGCGTGCGCCGGCGAAGTGGAAAAATTTCCGGACCGGGGATTGGCGATAACTCCCTGGGGGTCGCCGGTTTGTTCGGGTTGTTATGGATGCTGCGCGAAGAGGAGATTCGCCTGCCGGGGGATTTATGGCTGGTCGCCAATGTCGGCGAGGAAGGGCTGGGGGATCTTTACGGCATGCACGAGGTTGTTGCCCGCTTCGCAGATCAGCCGCTGGGGTATGTGATCCTTGAGGGCCTCGCCTTTGGCCGCCTGTACCACCGTGGGCTGGGTGTCAAACGCTACCGGATCTCGATCAATACCCAGGGAGGGCATTCGTGGGTCGATTATGGAAGGCCATCCGCAGTCCACGAGCTCGCTTCCCTGGTGAACACCCTGGTAAATCTTCGTCTACCGAAACGACCGCGTACGACAATGAACGTCGGTCGGATATCTGGAGGGGTCTCAATTAATACGATTGCGCCCAGCGCATCGATCGAACTGGATGTGCGCTCTGAAGATGGAAAGGTGCTTGCCCAAACCTGTAAAAAAGTAGAGCAGGCGATCCTCCAGGTAGAGAAACCCGGGGTAATGATTGATGTTGAGGTGATCGGCAACCGCGAGTTTGGCGAGATTCCCAGTGACCATCCATTGGTGCAGGTTGGTGTGCAGGCGATCCGTCATCAGGGAATCGAGCCTGAACTGCTGATCGGCTCTACAGATGCCAACGCGGTTTTAAGTAAAGGTTACCCGGCGATCTGTATTGGCCTGGCCAATGGCGGCGCGGCCCACACTGAAGGTGAGTTTATGCTCACTGAAAATTTGCCGCGTGGGTTGGCCCAACTGCTCGAAGTGGTTGCAGCTGGATTCAGGCAGCAAGCTGCTTGAAATTCACTACCTGGTGGATGTAAGAACCACGAATAAAGCTTTGTCCATTAACTGAAATTATAGATCGTTAGGACAGGAGCTTTCGATGGAAAAAATGATTACCCCTGAGATTGGTGCTCAGATTGAGGACTTATTCTTGGGTTTAGAACAGCCAGTGGAAATTTTATACTTCGGACAAAAAGCAGACTGTGAGTACTGCGCTGATGTACTCCAGCTGGTCAATGAAGTGGCTGAGCTGCATGATTTGATCAGCGTACAGGCCTTTGATCTCCAGGCTGACCAGGCAGAGGCGGATAAGTACAATGTCGCCGCTTCCCCTTCTTTGGTGATTGCTGCCAAAAATGGTGATCAGCTGTTGGATTACGGCGTACGCTTTAGGGGCGCACCGGCAGGGCATGAGTTCACCACGTTGATCCTTGATCTGCTGAATGTTTCCAAGCGCCGCACCGACCTCACTGAGGAAACCCGCGAGTATATCCAGACGCTCACCGAGCCGCTGCTGCTCCAGGTATTTGTCACCCCGACCTGTGCTTACTGCCCACCGGCAGTGCTTCTGGCGCATCAAATGGCGATGGAAAGTGATTTGGTGCAGGCCGAGATGGTCGAAAGCACCGAGTTCCGTGATTTGGCGGACGAGTATATGGTCAGCGGGGTACCTCAAACCACAATTAATGCGGGCGCGGGCACTGTGGTTGGCGCCCTGCCAGAACCGGTGATGATAGAAAGACTGCAAAGTATTTTAACAAATTAATCCTTAGGAGATAAAACCATGGAAGCAAAAGTAACTTGGAAAAATGAGGGACTGCTGATGCAGGGTACCGCAGATACGGGATCAGTCTTGGAATTAGCCTCGGGGTTGGATGAAGGCGCGCCAGGCTTCCGCCCGATGGAACTGCTCGCAATCGGCCTGGCAGGCTGCACCTCGATGGATGTGCTCTCAATTTTGAAAAAGAAACGCCAGGATGTCACTGATTTTGAAGTCAGGGTGCACACCGAAAATGCTGAGAAACATCCGCACGTTTGGAATGAAGCCCGGCTTGAGTATGTAATCTCTGGGCGCAACATCGATCCCAAGGCAGTTGAGCGGGCAATGGATCTTTCAAAGACCACCTACTGCCCCGCTCAGAATATGCTTAACCAGTCTGTCGAAATCGAGCTGAGCTACACGATCATCGAAGTTGATTAGCTAAATTTGAACTATTAAAAATCAAGAGCCAGGATAACTCCTGGCTTTTGATTGACCGGACGAAGTTCGGTTTGATAATAAGTTTGGGCTTGCCCAAACTTATTATTATATTAATTTCAATGTACCTGTTGGGAGGAAAAGTTAATCTAAGGTGGTTTCATCCTCTAACAATCTTGCTTTCTGCAGCTTTGAACATCGGGTATAATCAGCCTCTGAATGATGTTTCACCAAAACGAGGGATGATGACCGAACTACAAAATCGCTTTTCAGCCCCAGCCAACCGTGTTTTTTCACTCGTGCAATCTGAAGTAAAACGCCTTCAGCATACCCGGATTGAACCGGAGCATATCATGTTGGTACTGCTCCGTGAAAAAGCCGGGGTCGCCTACCTGGCGCTTTCTGAAATGGACATTGACCTGGGCGAGTTGGAAAAATATTTGATCCAAAGCCTGACTGAAATCGAATTCCCCGAAGCTGAATTGAGTATGTCTGATGAGACCAAACGCATCCTGGGTTTGAGCATGGATGCCGTCGCAACCCTCGAGCGCCCTTATTTGGGCACCGAGCATTTGCTGATCGCCTTGATGCGGGATCTTTCCAACCGCGTCTATCCGATCATGCGCCAGATTGGGGTGACCTACACCGAGCTGCTCAAAACGATCCAGATACAACCACACGAAACCATCGGGGACCCGGAGAATGATCAGCTCTCCCCTGCAGTTGTCCCAATCCTCGGAGAACCGCTGAGCGGCTGGGGGATCTTCAAACGGATCAGTCCCGTATTCTGGCTGCTGCTCAGCGGTATGCTCGCTTCCGGGTTGGCTGCCTATCATGGCTGGTTCCAACCTGGGATCGCGGTATTTTTATTCGTCACCCTGGGCTGGGTGGTCTCGGTTTGTCTGCATGAGTTTGGACATGCCCTGGTGGCCTATTGGGGAGGTGATCTCGGGGTTTTGGAGCGCGGCTACCTTACCTTGAACCCGCTGAAGTACACCCATGGGGTGCTCAGTATTGTACTGCCGGTGCTTTTTCTTGCTCTGGGCGGAATCGGGCTGCCGGGTGGGGCGGTCTACATTAACCAGGCCGCTCTTAAAAGCCGCCAGATCAGGAGCTCGCTCTCAGCGGCGGGGCCAATGGTGACCGGAACACTCACCCTGGTGCTTGCTTTCCCTTTTACCTCCGATTGGTATGTCGATACGGTCAACCTGCATCAGAGCTTTTGGGCAGGGCTGTCCTTCCTGGTCTTTGTCCAGGTATGGGCTTTGATGCTTAATCTGATGCCGTTCCCAGGCCTGGATGGCTTTGGTGTGATCAGTCCTTACCTGCCTGCAAAGGTTGCCAGGCAGCTCAACCGATTTGGGAGTGCGACCTTATTTATCTTTATTATGCTGTTTGTGTTTGACACACCAGTACAGCGCATTTTTTGGCAGGCAATTGGGGGAGTACTCAGGCTGCTCGGGGTCAGTAATCAACTGCTCTCGCTTGGGTTTGAACTTTACCGTTTCTGGTAGCTCTTGATCTATTCTTAAAAACTGCAGTCTCCATCTTGTTTATGGGGTTGGGCTTGGCGTTGGGAGGATCATCACCCCGGAGACATTGCCGGTGCCCTGGACCAAAGTGTCTTTGGTAGCGCATTCACAGGCATTGATCATTTTCTCAAAACGGGACATACTGCCTAAATAAGCCTGGTCGCCAGTGGCAGGCACCCAGCCTTCCATCACAAAGGGGATCGTTCCTGCGGCAGCGATCCACTCGCCATTGTACTTGCGTGCAAGGTGGATGTGGGTGCCAGTTGACGAGCCGCCTTCACAGGACGGGTGTCCGAGTGGGTCTCCTGCTTTTACCTCACTTCCTTGTGCGATCAAATCCTGTCCGGAAATGTGCAGATAAAAAATCACCCAGCCGGTGCGTTCATCTCCATCCAAATCCAGGTCGAGGATCAGATAGCCGGGCTCAGCACGGGTAACGATTCCATCGGCAAGTGCTGTCGTCCAGGCGTCGCTGAAATAGCATCCGGTTTGGGTGGTTGATGGGGCAAAGTCCAGCGCTGAAAAAGAAGGACCGTTCCCCCAGGCAGTGTGCGGGCCACCGGTGAATGCCCAGGTTTCTCCAGCAGGGATCGGCAGCAGCAGTCCGGGTTGGGTCAGGCTGCCAGGAATATGCGGCTCAACCTGTCCCCAGGGTTCGCCAAACAGCTCAATATAGACTGCGGCAAAACCATCCGGGCTGATCGCGGTGTGGTACTGCTCTGTCGGCATGATCTTGCTGAACAGATGCTGCAGGGAAACTGTGGCTGCATTCTGCCAGGGGTCGGGGCGCTCGATGGTGCCGTCCTGTAAGTCCAGCTCGAGTAAGCTTCCTTCCCGCCAACCGTAATATCCCTGGTTAAGCTGGTCAGCCGACCAGAGCAGCTGCCAGTAATATCCCTGGTAAAGGGTGCTGCGAAAACCAAGCGGGTAGTTCTGTGCGCTCTCTGGGAGCACGCGGGTATTCAGCGCCCCGGCAAGATACTCACTCAGCGCCAGGAGTACCCGCGGACTGATCGAGTAATTTCGCGCCACCAGATCAATGATCTCTGCCCCGCTGCGGTTTTCTCCACCAGCATATTCGGAATACCGGTTCAACCAGCCGTTGTACTCCTCCACAAACTCAGCCGTGTCGAAGGCTGCCGCTGCTGGTCCGTTGACGTAAAGGCTGTCGGGGATGATTTGATACGCCGTTCCCCAAAAGGTGCGGTAGTAGATCGGGATTTCCATCGGCATTCCCGCCGGCATTGTGGTCGTAGTTTCAGGAATAAAGCTGTTCGCGGCCAAAATTTCTTCAGCAGAAGTATTAAATCTCTCCGCCAAAGAATCGATTGAATCCCCCATCTGAGCAGTATAAGAGACCAACTCCCCGGGGTTGTAGAGCGGGCGTACGGGAATAGTCGTTGGCGTTGGACCAACCGGTGTAATGGTGCTTTCAATCGGTGTCGGCGTTGTAAGAATAGGGGGTATTTCTGAATCGCTGCGATTGCAGGCAGACAGCCATACCAGCGAGGAAAATAGGAGGAGAATTATTATTGTTCTTTTCATGATTTCTAATTGGGCGATAGAATTACCGCATTGTGTTGGTTAGATTATAACGCTGAACTAATTGTGCTGGTTATTCATCGTCATAGTCACGTTGAATGCGTGAGGAATACGATCCGGTCGAGGAGGCTTCTATCGCGGCACTGCCATTGGTCAAAAAGCCTTCATAAGGTTCCTCGCCAGCGACCGCAATCCATCCCTCGAGATTAAAGGGAACTGGGCCGGCTGCAAGGATCCACTCGCCGTTAAATTTTCGGGCGATGTGAATATGCGTTCCCGTCGCCCGCCCGCCTTCGCAGGAGGCGTGTCCCAGCAGGGCTCCCTGTTCAACCCATTGGTTTTCATCGAGCCCATCTTTGGGTTTAAGGTGTAAATAGAACAGCACCCAGCCGGTCTGCTCGTTGCCATCGCCGTCCAGATCTAACATCAATACCCCGTTCTCCAGGCGTACGATCAATCCAGGAGCCATTGCAGTGGCCCATAAGGTCGAGGTTGCGCATCCGTGAGCGACACTGCTTGGGGCAAAGTCGATCGCTGCCTGGGCGCTTTCAATTGCCCAGGCGCCGTGCGGTCCGCCGGTATACGCCCAGACTTCATTTGAGAAGAACGGTAAAATCAAATTTGGCTGCACAATCCCTGCGGGGATCAAATCTCCAAGCTGAGAATCTCGAGCCCACGGATCGCCAAACATGGTGGTGTACATCGCAGCAAAGCCGCTCTCGGGGTCGATTGCGGCATTCCACTGCTCAAAAGTATAGATCTCGGCAAAATAATACATCAGCCCAACTGTGCCCGCATTCAGGTCCGGCGCGAGCCGCAGGGTTGTCCCATTCTTGAAGGTGATCTCGGTGATTGTGCCTGCCCGCCAGCCGTAGTACCCCTTCATGATTTCCGTGGAAGCCCAGTTGATCTGGGCATACAGCTTTTGATGGTCCACGCTGATGTAGCCTGCAGGATAGGATTCCTCTGCAAATGAAGCCGGGCTGCCCAAAACCCAATTGCCGTTGTACTGCACAATGGTGAGCAGCAGGCGCGGGTTGATCGATTGGTTGAGGGCGGAGATTTCAATGATTTCACCGCCGGAGCTGATCCCGTGTAAACCGAGATACTCTTTGTAGTTTGAGAGGTAGCTTCCCATCGCGTCGACCCAGGTTTCTGCATCGAAATCAAGCGCGGTGGGTGAATAGACCACCTCGCTGTCGGGCAGAATGTGGATGTTGGGTGTGGTCAGCAGCAGGCGGTTGGGGATCATCAGCATTTGCCCGGGAGGGATCAAACCTTCGCCGGGAATCGTTTCCGGCGAGACGATTTCAAAAGGATTGACGCTGAAACGGCTGGCGACAGTATTGAGCGTGTCCCCCGACTGCGCATAATACAGCATTGGGGGGTTATCTGCGGCGATCGGGGTCAGGGAAGGCGCAGGGGTAGGGGACGGGGTGGGGGTATCAAACAGTGGTGTTGGTGAGGCAAACCGCGGGTCTGGCGTGGCGGTGGATGTTGGCGGCGGTGTGTTGGTTTCCGTTGGGCGAATAAAATATGCCGTCGGCACCTGGGTTTCAACCGGTGTCGAAAATGCAGTTGAGGTTAAGCTCGCAGGGGTAATATAGCCGGTTGAGCACATCAGGGATGTCCCTAGCAGCACACCGGTTAACAGGAATACAGGGAGGTGAAGTTTAATCTTTCGCATTGTTCTTTTATCGTTGTATCATATTTTCGGGTTCTTTGCATTCGCAGGGTTCTATGATTTGATCCCCTTTTTGTAAGTACCCGTTATACAGCTGACCGGTATCTACCGCCGTCCATCCATCCATGATAAATGGGGTTGAACCGTAGATTGGGATCCACTCCCCGTTAAATTTTCGGGCGATGTGTAGGTGGGTGCCTGTTGAATACCCTCCCTCGCAGGAGGGGTGCCCGATCCGGTCACCGGCATGCAGCATTTTTCCCACGAGGACGCGATCCCTGGATTCAATATGCATATACAGCACCGTCCAGCCAGTTTGTTCGGTGCTGTCGCCATCCAGGTCCTGCACCACTGCACCATCGGCCGCTCGAACGATGATGCCATCGGCGACAGCCACCACCCAATTATCGTTTGAAACGCAGCCCAGCTGATCTGAGGGCGGGGCGAAATCCAACGCTCCCCAGGCTGAGCCGTCATCCCAGCTCCAATGTGCTCCGCCGGTGAAAACCCAGGAAACGCCATCTTCAAAGGGCAGCTGAAATTCTGGCTGAGTGAGGTCAGCTGGGAGCAGCGGTTCAATCGCCCAGTCGAAGGCGTAACTGTACATTGATTGGTAGGTCTGGATGAAACCGTTGGCTGAGACTGTCTCTCGCCAGCTGGTTTCGTCATACAGTTGGGCAAAAAAGTACTGCAACCCCGCAGTGCCGGCATTGACTTCGGTTGCCGCGGGGATCAAGAGCCCATCGGCGGTGCGGAAATAGTCCAGCGTTCCGGCGCGCCACTGGTAGTAGCCCGCATTAAGCGTATCGGCAGCCCAGGTGAGCTGCAGGTAGAGGCTGTCACGGGAAGGCTCCGGGTTGCCCATTGGGTAGGCGAGCTCTTCCAGGGAGACCTGGGATTGGCTCAGCCAGCCGGTCTGGTAGTCGAGCAGGGCAAGCAGCAGGCGGGGATTAACCGAGTAGTTGGTGGCGACCAGTTCAACGATTTGAGTGCCGCTGAGCATCCGGTCGTCCACTTCTTCGTAGTGGGTGGAGAGTAATCCGCCTTGTTCCTGGATAAATGCGGGCAGGTCGAACAGCGCGTTGTAGGGACCGTTGACCAGTTCTGAATCCGGGATCAATTTTATTCCCGGGGCTGGCGCGCCAGGGATTGGCGCAGGAATTACCAGGATTTGGCCGACGTCTAATACATTTGGGTTGGTGATCTTGTTGGCTTCAATCAATGCCTCAAGGGTGACCGCAAACTCGATCGCAATCTTGCCCAGGGTATCGTTGATCTGCACAGTATAGCTGGTTTGCTCAAGCTGCAGCGGGGCGAGCTCACGCATCGGGTTCGGAGTTGGGCTGGGGATTACACTGCTGCCCTCACTGCGTTCTGGGAGAAAGTCAAAGAATTCTGTCTCACCGGGTGCTGTGTCACCGCTGCGCGGCAGCAGGGTTTCCGAGTCGCCGATTTCGGTGGTCGGCAGGTTGCAGCTGATGAATGCTCCAAAAAGGACCAGGCCAAATATTAATCGCTTGAATTTTTTATGCACGCCGCTCGCTCTCCTGAACTGCTCGATCAAAGGTAAAAGTTTTTTCACATAACTTTCCCTGTTGATTTTTGCATCTGGTCAATAGTAAAGATGGATTATACCAGCCGGAACCGCAGGTTCCGCCGGGTGAAGCGAGGAAGGAATATTTAAGCAAATCCGAACCCGTAAGGGTAAAACTTTTTAATACCCCGCCGCAAGCAGTGGGAATAGGTGTTTTGAGGATTTGCCATTTATTTCGAGAGTATAATATGGAAGTATGCTAACTTACCCGGAGGAAAAATGAGTGCTTCTTTAGTGGAATGTGTCCCGAACTTCTCAGAAGGTCGGCGGCCGGAAGTGGTAGAACAGATTGTTGCGGCGATCAGCGCCGTTTCGGATGTAGTTGTCCTCGATCACAGCTCTGACGCGGATCACAACCGCTCGGTGGTCACCTTTGTCGGTCCCCTGGGGGCCGTGGAACAGGCAGCTTTTGAAGGTATCAAA
>JBDLJU010000073.1:0-13045 GCA_039714215.1 Chloroflexota bacterium
AGACCCGGTGTCCCAGGCGCCGATGTTTTGATTGAAATCGGCAGCGTAGGCAAACATCCAGCTCATATCGGTTACGAGTGACAAATCGGGCGAATCCGATGTGCTTCCTGCCAGGTTGTTACAACCAGAAAAAGCCGCGTTCATCGAAGTCCACTGCCCGGTTCCCCACTGTTCGATGGTCAGCAGTTTTAATCTATCCCCGTCAGTATTGAAGTAAATTCTGGGGAAGCCGGTCCCCGCGCCGCTGTTATCTTTGATGCGCACGGTATAGGTGCCAGCCGCCCCGTAATTACAGGTGTACTTTCCTGTTTGGGCGGTGGCATCATCCGTGCCATCATTATCGCAATCGACATTGTAGTTATAGGTCTCACCATCGTAAGTGGGGATGGTAAATTCTAAATCTGAGGACGGTCCGGTATTATTTGTTTTGACGGTGATCACAAAATCATCTGTAAGTGCCAGTGCGGGGGCGGCGAGTGCAGCGGGTACAGACGAGTTTCCCAGATTGAACAGCAGCATAAGGCTGCCCACCACCAGTGGAAAAAATGCTCGAAAAATAACAGATATCCTGAGTGTGTTCTTCATGGTTTTCTCCCTTTAAAAGATTGCCTGGCCAAGTTTGGATTGAGAGGGTAGGTGTGGGTGAAATGATTCCCATAGGATATTGAGGCCCCTGACCCGTAAGTTTGGTAGGTAGATGTTAAGACCTATCTAAAAGAATATCATAAGCGAAACCCGGGTTCAAGAGGTAGGTGTCTGATTTCCAGGGCGATTGCATTTTTTTATTTACACTGCACCCCCAAATTTACACTTTCAGGCGGGTAATTTTTTGAACATGCGATTGCCCTGGACTGAATTCAGAAATGATGAGCGGCGCGGCTGCGTGTGAAGCGGCGGTTAAAAGCAGACTTGCGAAGTTTTCACAACTTCGCAAGTCTTGGTATTAATGATTGAACACTGTCAAACTGAGGTTATGGATAAACCTTGAAGTGTTCGAAGCTGCTCCACGGCCCCCAAATCCCACCAGTCTGGGCGCGGACTTTCCACTTGTAGCTGAAAGCGCCAAGTGCAGTGGTGGGCGTTTTGCCGCAGTACTCTGCTCCGCAGTAGCCGGCAGTGGCAAACTGGTTATAGACAAAGGTGCCGTCTGCTTTGTAGAGCTGGAAATGATAAAGACCTGCCCCGGGTTTCTTCAACCAGGAATACTTGGGGGTGGTGTCGAAGGTATCACCACTGGGACTCTTGGGCACCGGGACATAGGTGACCCTGAAGGCCTCCAGGGGACTCCAGGGTCCCCAAACCCCGCCAGTCCGGGCGCGCACTTTCCAGGTGTAAGAGTCGTAGGGCAGGGAGACGCCGGGTACTTTGCCGCAGTAAGTCGGTCCGCAGTAACCGGCAGTAGCATATTGATTGGAGTGGAATGTGCCTGCCCGGTAGAGTTGGATCTGATAAAGGTCAGCGCTAAGTGCTTTCGTCCAGGCAAATTTCGGTGTGCGGTCGGTGATCTTGCCGGATGGGCGTTTCGGAACCAGGCAGTCATAGGTTATTTTGCCGATATAGTTGCCGTAATTGGCTGCATACCCGGGGATATTTTTGGCATACTCGCCCATATACCAGAAGGTCCTGCCATCCGGGTCAGCTGCCATGCCGCTGTAGTCGCCCCAGCGCAGTGGAGAACCATCGAAGGAGTAATAGGTGGTTTCACCTGTTTTCAGCGTCCCAAAAGCTAGAGATGGCATGCTAGAGCCGGCCGGCTGCCCGTCCCACTCAACCGAAGCGTATTTTCCAGCATCGGCACTTTCAAAACCAACGACCATATTGTCACAGTGATCAACAGCCAGATCAGGAAAGATTAAGTTTGACGCGGTCCAACCAAAACCCAGAACCTGGATAGGAGTATAAGGCGGGCCGGAGAGGTCCATGCGGAAGTAGCGGACGATGTCCACTGTTCCTGATCCAAAGTTCCAAGAAACGGTATCGGTTGTCCAGCCTACACCATTGCGGTATTCAAAACCGCGGAAGCGCCAGTCATTGGCAGCGATCAGGTCTGCGCTGCCGGGCTGCGGTACGTCAAGCGGGTACCCAGCAGTCCATCCACCGATGGTGTTGAGATCATAGGTTTGAACGATGGAGGGCGCGCCAGAACCCAGGGCATTGGGCCAGGCCCAGAGGTCGGCGGTGGTGCCGTCGTATCGATCGGTGATGAAGAAATGGGTGCTGAAAGGCTGCGGGACGGTGCCCTGGGTAAAGCCGGTCAGGTTGAGGGGCTGCGGGGTGCCGCCGAAATAGCCTGTGCTGAAAGTGCGCCATCCCATCGGGTTGCCGGCATAAGCAGCATTTTTATCCATGGCATAGATGCGGCCTTCGTAATCGCCCGGGACGCTGCCGCCAAACATATTGGCACCCATGAAAATGGCGCTGTCGCCAATGCCGATATGGGGGTAATCAAAGAACTCATCGCCATAGTATCGGGCATCAAAAGAATACCCCCACCACCCATAAATACTCCCACTAGTCTTGGTAACCGCCAGACAGAAGTGAGAACCGGTTTCAGCCGCCATGACAAAGCGGTCTGCCTCACCATCATACATGATCGTGGGGTCAAAAAGCCCCGAACAGTTAGGGATGTATTGAAAGAAGTTGTCAAGTAATATGGATGAAACCACGACTGCACCAGTCTTGTTATAGATTTCAAAACTGGAGTTTTCCACGGCGATCAGATAATTAGAGTTAGCGGCCATATCCGAATCGGGGGGCACGGAGGTGCCGCCGCCGCAGCAGTCCGAGACATCCAGCGCATCAAAGCTGCCGATGAGAGGTGGGGCACCTTGTTCAGGTCCTTGGGAAGCTTCCAATACGGCACCGGAGCCTGGCGCCATATTGCGAGCGGCTTCTTGTAAGGCCTCGCGCTCGGCTCGGCTGACCCGGTATTCCATTTCATCGATGTCCAGCTCGCCGCGCTGCCAGCGCTCATACATCGAATCGATGGGAGCAAATTCGACATCCGCGAGATTGATTGAGACTGCATTAACTTCACCGCCTGAAGAGCCTTCAGATGGTGCTGCGGATTCAGCTGATCCATAAGCTGCTGCTCTGACCGCTTCTTGATGGACAGCGGTTTCGACGCCAGGTGTAACCGAGCCGCTGAGCGCCCAGATACCGACTGCCGCGATAATTAAAATGCCAACAATACGGAATAATTTAGATACGTGTGCCATTGCTTTTTTCCTCCTAAGAATCATTAACACAAAAGTAAAGAGCAGTTTTAAGTTATTTGGATTTTTTTATATTTGCCCTCCTCTACTAAATATTTGCTCATTCACGAGATCTATCACCGGGTCGTGCAGAAATTTTGACCAATAAATGCACTAACCCGAATATGCGGTGGATTTGGCTTGTTTCCCCTTGCTATTGTTTTAGCTGACCATAAAAATTGTGTTGTGATGGTTTTTCTATGATTACCCCCATAACCACTTAAGTACGATGCCGGTCCATCTAATTGGTGTTTTTGACAACAAGCATACTATTCAATTGTATCATAATATTTATGGGATATTTTCCGGTTCATCTTTTGAAACAGGGGAATCGCATTCTCGGTAGAACAATTGCATGCAGCATATTTTTAGCAGTGCAGTCTCTAAAAACTAGGTTTTTGGGGGGTGTTTGTGGGGCATACGCCCCACAAACACCCCCCATTTACACTTTCAGGTGAGGAATATTCTGAAAACGCGATTGCCCTGTCTTTTGAAATACCAGCCATTGCTAGATAAACTATTTCTTTGCTCTCTCTATAAAAGCGCTGTTACCCGGAGGTTTGGGGCGCGACAGCACTGGTAAATAAAATTAGTATTTATCATGGCCGGGAATCTTTTGATGTCTATTTCGTCCATATAACATTGGCTCGCATATTTTTACCTTTAAGAATAGTTGAAAGGAAGGAAACAATGATTAAGAAAATGATTTTCGCCTTGTTTTTAGCCTGTTGATCGCCGGATGGCGGGTTGGGATGCTCGTGTGGTGAGTGCCGCTGCGGAGGATAAAGTTGAAGACCAAGGCTTTAAGATTGTTTTGGACGCCGACGGCAAACAATACGTGTATCACACGCAGGGACTGCAAAGATTTGTTTGGTGTAACGAAGGAGCCCCTGCTGCCCCAACTGGCCTGGCAGAATAGGCTGCTGTACTGCTGCTCAACCAGGGGCAGCCAGAGCGGTTAATAAACGACTTCCGAAGTTTTAGCAACTTCGGAAGTCTTGGTTTTAATGATTGAACACTTTCAAACTGAGGCTATGGATAAACCTTGAAGTGTTCGAAGCTGCTCCAGGGACCCCAAACCCCACCAGTCTGGGCGCGGACTTTCCACTTGTAGCTGAAGCCGCCCAGGGCAGTGGCGGGTGTTTTGCCGCAGTACTCTGCCCCGCAGTAGCCATCCGTGGCAAACTGGTTATAGACAAAGGTGCCGTCTGCTTTGTAGAGTTGGTAATGATAGAGTGCCGCCCCGGGTTTCTTCAACCAGGAATACTGGGGGGTGGTGTCGAAGGTATCGCCGCTGGGACTCTTGGGCACGGGGACATAGGTGACCTTGAAAGCCTCCAGGGGACTCCAGTCTTTCCAAACCCCGCCAATGCGGGCGCGCACTTTCCAGGTGAAATCATCATAGGTCAGGGTGACACCGGGTGTTTTGCCGCAGTAGGTCGGTCCGCAGTAACCATCGGTGGCATATTCATTGGAGAAGAAGACACCTGCCCGGAAGAGCTGGATCTGGTAAAGGTCAGCGCCAAGTGCTTTCGTCCAGGCAAATTTCGGCGTGCGGTCGGTGATCTTGCCGCTTGGGCGCTTAGGAACGATGCAGTTATAGGTTATTTTGGCGATATAGTTGCCGTAGTTGGCCTGCTGGGGATTTGGCAATGGTATATCCTTGGCATACTCACCCATATACCAGAAGGTCCTGCCATCGGGGTCAGCTGCCATGCCGCTGTAGTCACCCCAGCGCAGTGGAGAACCATCAAAGGAATAATAGGATGCTTCACCGATCTTAAGGCTGGCAGAACTTTGGATCCCTGGTGGATCACTGGCTAAGCGACCGGAGTATCGGATGCTGGGATACCTTGTGCCGTCGGACTGCTCGAAGCCCAGAGCCATGTTGCCGCAGTGATCGACCGCTAAATCAGGGAAGATGTAGTTGGACATGGAATTGCCCCAGATGTTCCCGTCAGCTATGGGATAGCCCGGGGTTTCGAGATCGATCTTCGTCCAGCGAATGATGTCGCGGGTGCCGGAGCCAAAATTATAAGAAACCGTATCTGCGGTCCATCCGTAACCGTTGCGGTATTCAAAGCCGCGGAAGCGCCAGTCATTAGTCTCAATCAGGTCTGTGCTGTCTTTTTGAAGTGCGTCCAGCGGGAATCCGGTGGCATATCCGTATTCGGCGTCCAGATCATAGGTTTGAACGATGGAGGGCGTGCCAGAACCCAGGGCATTGGGCCAGGCCCAGAGGTCGGCGGTGGTGCCGTCGTATCGATCGGTGATGAAGAAATGGGTGCTGAAAGGCTGCGGGACGGTGCCCTGGGTAAAGCCGGTCAGGTTGAGGGGCTGCGGGGTGCCGCCGAAATAGCCTGTGCTGAAAGTGCGCCATCCCATCGGGTTGCCGGCATAAGCAGCATTTTTATCCATGGCATAGATGCGGCCTTCGTAATCGCCCGGGACGCTGCCGCCAAACATATTGGCACCCATGAAAATGGCGCTGTCGCCAATGCCGATATGGGGGTAATCAAAGAACTCATCGCCATAGTATCGGGCATCAAAAGTATATCCCCACCACACCAAAGGGTTACCACTAAAAGCAGTGACCATTAAACAAAAATCTTCTCCATTTTCAACGGCCAGCACAAAGCGATCCGCTTCACTGTCATACATGACAGTGGGGTCGAAAAGCCCGGTGCATTGGGGGAATTTTGCCGAAAAGAAGTTGTCAAATAAAATCGGGTCATAGAGTTTCACGCCGGCCTTGTTGTAAATGGTGAAGCTGGAGTTTTCGACGGCGATCAGAAAATCAGGTCCGGCGGCGATATCGGAATCGGGGGGCACGGAGGTGCCGGAGCCGCCGCAGCAGTCACCAACATCCGGCCCATCAAAGCTGTTTAGGAGAGTGGGGGCGTTTTGGTCTGGCGCCAGAGAATCTTCCTGTGCGCCGGTGCCGGGGGCCATATTGCGAGCGGATTCTTGTAAGGCTTCGCGCTCAGCTCGGCCAACCCTGTATTCCATTTCATCCAAATCCAGCTCGCCGCGCTGCCAGCGCTCATACATTGAGTCGATGGGTTTAGAATTATCGACTTCAGCAAGGTTGATCATAACGGACTCAACAGTGCCGCCAGCGGAGCCTTCTGAAGGCGAGACGCTTTCGGCCTGACCATAAGCAGCCGCCCTGACGGCCTCTTGATGGGCAGCAGTTTCAACGCCCGGCGTGACCGAGCCGCTGAGTGTCCAGATACCCACCGCCGCGATAATTAAAATGCCAACAATACGAAATAATTTAGATACGTGTGCCATTGTTTTTTTCCTCCTAAGAATCATTATCACAAAAGTAAAGCGCAGTTTAAATTATTTAGATTTTTTTATTTTTGCCCTCCTCTACTAAATATTTGCTCATTCACGAGATCAATCACTGAGTCGTGCAGAAATTCTGACCAAAAAATCGCTGGTCAGAATATGTGGTGGCTTTGGCTTGTTTCCCCTGAGCATTGTTTTAGCTGACCATAAAAATTGAGCTGCGATGGATTTGAATACCTTCCCATAACCACCTTAAATATGATGCCGGTCCATCTGATTGGCATATTTCACAACCAGCATGCAGCCCAATTATACTATAGTGATTGTGCGAATTTTCTCAATCCGACTTTTTAAAAACCCAGGCCTTGGCAGATGAACGCATACTTTGATCTCTTCATATACCGGGTATATCCAAGGACTTGGGGAACGACAGCACTGGAAAATAAAATTAGTATTTATCATGGCCGGGAACTTTTTCATGTATAATTCGTCCATAAAACAATGGCTCACATTTTTTTACCTTTAAGATTAGTTGAAAGGAAGGAAACTATGAAAAAGAAAATGATTTTCGCCTTGTTTATGGTGGTTAGTCTATTAATCGCCGGATGTTCCCCAAACAGTGTCAACGCAGATGAATATGTCCAACCGGCAAGCATCAATTTAGAGGATGTAAGTTCTGACGCGCCTGCGCATACGGGCAACGTAGAGATGCCTTCTCCGGGAGGACGCAGTTCTGAAGCCAAGCTGATCCATGATGTCTCGCTTGATCTGAGTAAACGTTTAGGTTTGGATATCAGCGGCGTGACTCTGGTTGAGAGCCTGCCTGTGACCTGGACGGATGGGGGATTGGGATGCCCGGCAGCGGATACAGCATATACCCAAGCTGAGATTGAAGGCTACCAGATCACCCTGGAGGCCAACAGCGAACAGTATCTTTACCACTCGCAAGGGCTGAATATTTTCATCTACTGCAATGAAGGTGTGCCCATTGGCCCATCGGATGAGGTTGTTCCTCCCCCCGGGGAGCGCAGTTCCGAGGCCAAGCTGATCCATGATGTCTCGCTTGATCTGAGCCAACGCTTGGGCATCGATATCAGCGGCGTGACTCTGGTTGAGAGTGCACCGGTGACCTGGCCGGATGGCGGGTTGGGATGCTCTGTGGTGAGTGCAGTTGCGTATGATCAAGTTGAAATAGAAGGCTTCAAAATTATTTTGGAAGCCAACGGCAAACAATATGTGTATCACACGCAGGGACTGCAAAGATTTGTTTGGTGTAACGAAGGAACCCCGGTTCCCCCAACTGCCCTAGCAGAATAGGCTGCTGTCTTAGTGCCCAACCGGGGGCAGCTAAAGATGTTAATAAAAGACTTCCGAAGTTTTAACAACTTCGGAAGTCTTGTTACACTAATGGATTTCCTTCAACTTGTGGTTATGGATAAACGCTGAAGGATTCGAAGCTGCTCCAGGCGCCCCAAACACCGCCCGTGCGAGCACGAATTTTCCAAACATAATCGAAAGCGCCCAGGGTGGTGGTGGGTGTTTTACCGCAGTATTCTGCCCCGCAGTAGCCGTCAGTAGCATATTGATTATAGACCAGGGCGCCTCCCTGGTAGAGTTGGAAATGATAAAGACCTGCCCCGGGTTTCTTCAACCAGGAGTACCTCGGGGTGGTGTCGTAGACAGCGCCGCTGGGACTCTTGGGCACCGGAACACTGGTGACCATGAAGGCCTCCAGAGGACTCCAATCTTTCCAGACCCCGCCAACCCGGGCGCGCACTTTCCAGGTGAAATTGCTGTAATCCAGGGTGACGCCGGGTGTTTTGCCGCAGTAGGTCGGTCCGCAGTAACCGTCGGTGGCATATTCATTGGAGACAAAGACACCATTCTGGAAGAGCTGAATCTGGTAAAGGTCAGCGGCCAGTGCTCTCGTCCAGGCAAATTTCGGCGTGCGGTCGGTGATCTTGCCGCTTGGACGCTTAGGCACGATGCAGTTAAAGGTCATTTTGGCAATATAGTTGCCGTAATTGGCAGAATAGCCGCTGATATCCTTGGCATACTCGCCCATATACCAGAAGGTCTTGCCATCGGGGTCAACGGTCATGCCGCTGTAGTCGCCCCAGCGCAGGGGATCACCATCGAAGGAATAATACGTTACTTCGCCTGCTTTAACTTGGGTAGGCATTTGTAGGCTGCTTTCGCTGATCCTCATGCCGCCTACCTCAATGGAAGGATATATCGAGCTGTCAGAGCGTTCATGCCCTGCAGCCAGGTTGCCGCAGTGATCAACGGCAAGGTCAGGGAAAAGGACGTTCGAATCGGTGTACCCTCCACCCTTCACTGCAATGGCGCTGTAGGGCGCTCCATTGAGATTCATCGTGAAGACGCGCTCAATATCTACGGTTCCTGCTCCATAATTATAAGAAACCGTATCCGTAGTCCATCCTTGACCATTGCGGTATTCAAAACCGCGGAAGCGCCAGTCATTGGCTTCGATCTGGTCAGCACCGGTCCCGCTTTGAGACGCGCTAACCGGGAAACCGGCTGTCCATCCACTCAGCGCGTTCAAATCATACGTATTAACGATGGAGGGCGTGCCAGAACTCAAGGCATGGGGCCAGGCCCAGAGATCGGCGGTGGTGCCGTCGTATTGATCGGTGATGAAGAAATGGGTGTTAAATGGCTGTGGAACGGTGCCCTGTGAAAAACCGGTCAGGTTAAGGGGCTGCGGGGTGCCGCCGCCAGCGCCGGTGCTGAAGGTGCGCACGGACATGAGGTTATGGGAGTAAGCGGCATTTTTATCCATCGCCCAGATGCGGCCTTCGAAACCGCCGGGGATGCTGCCGCCAAACATATTGGCGCCCATGAAAATGGCGTGATCGCCAATGCCGATATGGGGGTAATCAAAGAACTCATCGCCATAGACCCGGACATCCCACTTATAAATCGACCAAGGCCCCGTCGGATCACTGGTGCGGCTGACCATCAGGAAGTTTTGTTCACCATCCTCGATATTCATCACAAAGCGATCTTCCTCACTGTCGTACATCACAGTGGGATCAAAAGTTCCGCTTCCGCCGTGGAAACTATCGAACAGGATAGGTCCCCAAAGAGAAGTGCCGGCCTTGTTATAGATTTCAAAACTGGAGTTTTCCACAGCAATCAAGTGGTTAGGACCGGCCGCCATATCTGAATCGGGCGGAACGGAGGTGCTGCCGCCGCAGCAGTCAGAGACATCCAGCGCATCAAAGCTATTTTGGATTGTTGGAGCGCTCTGTTCGGGTTGATTGGAATCCCATGGCACCAGGACGTCTTGAGGCGACATGTTTCTAGATTCCTCTTGTAAGGCCTCGCGCTCAGCTCGGCTGACCCGGTATTCCATTTCATCGAGGTCCAGCTCGCCGCGAAGCCAGCGATCATACATCGAGTCGATAGGGACATTTACAACATCGGCGATATTGACTGATATAGGGGTAACTTCAGTAACAACGCCAGCAAAGCCCTCGGATGGGGAAGCGCTTTCGGTCTGACCGTAAGCAGCCGCCCTGACGGCTTCTTGATGGGCAACGGTTTCGACGCCCGGTGTGACCGAGCTGCTGAGCGCCCAGATACCGACTGCCGCGACCGTAAATATACCCACGATACGTATAATTTGTTTCAGGTGTGACACGATATTTCTCCTCCTATAGTGCATTTATAATACCGATTGAATTGAATAATTGGATATGGGATTGGTTTTAATGATCTATATGGACCCTCCTTTACTAAGTATTAATTGTTTTGGGGATGGACCAACAGGGATAGGCAATTAACGCCATCATAGATAAGCATCAGGCTGGTATTCAATGCAGGCATATTGCTGCCCTCTCAAACCCCTGTAATTAACTTTGATTACCTTTTAGGAAACCTATACCGCTATATTATATAACAAAAACTCCACATTTTGACTAAAATACCAGGTCAGTTCGTCAATCTGACAATGTGGATAATAATGATAGGAATTCATTGTATCACAATCATATTCAGCAGGTCAACTAGCGTGATTGGGAAAATTTTGCCAGGAAAAAGTACTCTTCGGTGCGCAAGAAAGCCAGGTTGGCGGCCTCTTCTGCGGTGATCTCTCCGTAAACGGCGCGTTCAATTTCGCCGCTGGCAATTTTTTCGATCTCTTCCCAGGTGCTGATCACGGGCACGCGATGCAGGGTAGGAATGGTATCCAGCCAAACAGCGCTGCGGCTGGGGGCCTGATCGGGATTGAGGAAGGCGCTCGATTCGGCCACTTCGATCAGGGATGGGACGGTACGACCCGACCCGGCGATAATGGTTTGTCCATCAAAAGAATTGGCGTATTCAATAAAGGTCCAGGCGGCGGCTTTGTTACTGGCGGTTTTCGAAAGGCAGTAGCCATCCGCGTGCAGGATTCCGGCTGAAGATTTCCCTTTGGGGAGCGGCGCCACATCCCAGCTGAAAGCGGTGATCTCGCGATAAGATGGGGTGCCGCGGCGGCTGTTGAGGAACATAGCGGTCATGCCGGCGGCAAACCGGCTTTCACTATCCAGGGCGGTTTCTTCAATGCGGGTTGGGATGACGCCGTGGACCTGGCGCAGATCGACAAACCACTGCAGGGCTGCCAATGAAGGGGGGCGGGTGAGGGTCAGCCGGGCGGGTTTAATATTGTCGTCCACAATGGGAGCATCGTTCTGCCAAACAAAAGGGGATAATCTATATAATGAAAGCTCTATGCCGAGACCATATTGGTCGATATCACCGTCATCATCCAGGTCCTGGGTAAGCGTCAAAGCCGTGTTCACAAAATCATCCCAGGTCCAGTCGTCGGCAGGATAGGGCAAGCCAGCAGCATCAAATAAATCTTCGTTATAGTAAACAACCAGACTGGAAATATTCTGGGGCAGGCAGGTGATTTCACCCTGCCAGGTAAAAGCTTCGATGGCAATGGGATAGAAATCCCCAGCATCAATGATGTCACTGCTGGCCAACATGGGTCCAATGGGTTCAAATAATTGGTTGGCAGCAAAACCGGCATAACGGCGGTAGTTCATGATGCTGACATCGGGCGGGGTCCCGGCGGCGAATTCGGTTGCCAAGCGGGTGCGGTATTCGCGCGGCGATGGGACATGGTTGATCTCGATATGGATATCGGGGTGAGCCTGGTGGAATGCGTCAACCAGGTTAATATAAGCCTGACGTTCTGCAGGATCTCCAAAGACCATAAAACTGACCGTTTCTTGTGCGGGATGTGCCGGGGTGCAGGCCCCTAACAGGAGCATACCAGCGATGACAGCAAAAATGCATCCGAAAGCAGCGCTGAGAGGGATTCGTTGGAGGAATTTGTGGTTTGCGATTGGCAGCATCATGGGACTCCTGCTTGGAAATGGTTGTTAGAATCTACTGCACCTTCAGGCATCTGAACGATTGAAGAATGGTTGAAGAACCAGGAAAAGCATGATAGGGACAGCCGTGGTAAAGACGGCGGCGGCCATTAATAAAGACCAATCCGAGGGGCCCATTTGCTGCAGTAATTGAAGCGCGATGGCCAGGGTATAGTTGTCCTCAGATTGGATATATAAGAGCGGACTGATGAAATCTCCCCAATATAAAATGAAACTCAAGAGCGCGACGCCAACAGTTGTGGCACCCGCAATGGGTAGGGCGATACCACTCCAAATTTTCAAGACGCCGGCGCCATCCAGGCGGGCCGAATCAACGATCTCCCGAGGGATACGTCGAAATGCCCGGTAAAACATGAGCACATAGAAGGGGCTGGTTCCCATCCAGGCCGGGGCTATCAGGGCCCAGATGGTGTTATACCATCCTAAATATTTGTAGATGATGAAGCGGCTGGACCATAATGCAATTCCAGGCACCATGAGCATGGCGATGGACAAAATCACCCAGCGTCGTTGGGATGCACGCGGCAGCTGCGAAATGCTGAAACCGGCCCATGAGCTGGTGATGACGGTTAAAGGTACAGCCAGGGCAACGACCTTCAAAGAATTGATGGCAAACAACCCCAACGGTACAAGCTGCCAAATGGTAAGGTAGTTTTGGAAAGTGATCTGCTCCAGAAAATCTACGTTGGACGATAAAGGGGTCCCGGCGGGCTTCAATGAGGCTGTGATCATCCAAAATGTAGGAATCACAAACAGGGCGGCAAAAAAGAGACGTAAAGGAAAACGCCAGGCGTGATTACGTGAAAAAGATCTCATCGATTACACTAACGTCCTTCCCTTTGATGAGGGCATAGAAAACCACGGTCATAACCCCGGTGATCAAATATAGAATCCACATAATGGCACTGGCAGTGCCAAATGAAAGCAGATCAAAACCTTGTTCGTAGATAAAATACGGCAGGGTATACGTTGAATAATAGGGTCCTCCATCGGTGGTTAATAAAATCGTGGTCAGATTTTCTTGCAAGGACAAGATGATATCCCGGAAAGAAAGTAAGATCAGGACTGGTGACATCATGGGGAAGAGCA
>JBDLJU010000074.1:0-12928 GCA_039714215.1 Chloroflexota bacterium
CACCCCATCGTAGATGTAGTCTGCGCTGCCAACTTCGTCGACCTTCGCCTGGACGCAGCGCGCCGGTACGATCACCCCGGTGAATACGATCGTGGTGAAAGGCACTTCTGTGGCTTTCGGTTCTAAAGTGAGCGTTGGAGGAATAATCAGCTCAGTCGGGGTGAGTGTTGTCGCGCTGACCGGGTTAGTTGGCGGGATCAGAGAGCCTAAAATATCATCAGATTGAGGGGGCGGCGGACTGCAGGCGGTAACCAGCAGCAAACCGGTTATGATCAGAATGAGAAACTGGAACGCTTTTTGCACGTTGTAGGTTGCTCCAATAAGTTGGACGACATCTTGCGTAGAATTGAGATGAACACCTCAATTCTACCGAATCTCAGGAAATCCTTTTAAAAGGATTTCCTGAGATCAAATTATACCATCGAGCTTTTTTGTCCATCTGGCAATGACATGCTATAATTTGATCTGGAGAACTTATGATAGATCCGACATTACTCAGCAGCTTGATCCGTATTTCCACCGCCTGGGGAGCGGCTTTCCTGGTGACCTTGTGGGTCAGCCTGGTGTTCTGGGCATCCCGCGATATCAAGAAGCGCACCGGAGACCGGCTGCTGCGCATCTTCGGCGTAATCGTGGTTGCCCTGCTCTTCCTACCGGGGATCGTGATCTACCTGGTGCTGCGTCCGCAGACCACCCTCGAAGAAGAATACCAGCGCACCCTCGAGGAAGAAGCGCTGCTGCACACGATCGAATCTGCACAGCACTGCCCGGGCTGCAGCCGCCGTGTGGAAGACAGCTGGATGGTCTGCCCCGACTGTCACACCCGTCTGAAGAAGACCTGCCATCACTGCACCCGCCTGATGGAGCTGAACTGGAACATCTGCCCGCACTGCGCCACCCCCGCCCCCGGGATGCGTAAGGAAAACATCACGATGGATGAAGCCCTTCAGCCCACCCCCGGCGCGGAGGAGGATTTGGGTTAGAAAGGGGAAAAATGAAAGAGGAGGAATTTTATGCAGTATTTCACCCTGACCGATATACTCTTCGGAGCGTGGTCATTCCTTGAATTTTTCTCGCCGTATTTGCTGGTATCGATCATTGGTTCTTTAGCGATAAAATGGCTTAAGAAAAAGGTTAAGAGATAGACCAAACCTTGTTAACATCCCCGCTACAAATACTTTTTGATTAATTTTTATCCAGAAATGAAAGCGGGGGCCTCCCTGCTCATTTGTTTCCTCCCCCAAAATAACCAAAAACCTGTCATTCTGAGACTTCGAGCGCAGCGAGAAGTCGAAGAATCATTATTGCGTTTGTTATTATCTCCAGTGTGTTCTAACTCAATCTGTATAATGATTCCTCAGCTCGCCGACGGGCTATAAAAAACCCTCACCCTTCCGTTCTACGTACGGTGTTCCCTCTCCCAAACTTGGGAGAGGGACGATCAACTGCAGTCCCATCATTTTCGTTTCCAGGGTGAGGGCTGTTTTATCCAATAACCGGTCATTCTGAGGCTTCGAGCGCAGCGAGAAGTCGAAGAATCATTATTGCGTTTGTTATTATCTCAAGTGTGTTCTAACTCAATCTGTATAATGATTCCTCCGCTCGCCGACGGGCTCCGCCCGCGGCTCGGGTTCGGAATGACCGCATTCGGCCAGGGTGAGGGCTGTTTTAACCAAAAGAAGGTCTTCCATCGCGAAAGACCTTCTAGAATAAACTTTGTTAACCCCTAACGTTTGATCGCGTCCCACCCAGCGTAGCTTGCCATACTACCCAGCTCTTCCTCGATCCGCAGCAGCTGGTTGTACTTCGCCACCCGGTCGGAGCGGGCCGGCGCGCCGGTCTTGATCTGGCCCATATTCAACGCCACCGCCAGGTCAGCGATCGTGCTGTCTTCGGTCTCGCCGGAGCGGTGTGAGGCGACCGCGGTCCAATTGGCCCGCTGGCAGCTCTGCACCGCCTCGATCGTCTCGGTCAGCGAGCCGATCTGGTTAACTTTAACCAGCAGCGAATTGGCGGCTTTTTCCTTGATCCCGCGCCGCACGCGTTCCGGGTTGGTCACCAGCAGGTCGTCCCCGACGATCTGCACCCGGTCGCCGACTTGCTCTGTCAGAAGGATCCAGCTCTCCCAGTCATCCTGGCCAAAGCCGTCTTCGATTGAAACGATCGGATACTGGTCGACCCATGATTTCCAGAAGGCTGCCATCTCGGGACCGGTCAGTTTTTTACCTTCGGTGCGCAGGTTGTAGACCTTCTCTTTTTCGTCATAGAACTCAGAAGCTGCCGGATCAAGGGCAATCGCCACCTGCTCACCGGCTTTGAAACCAGCTTTTTCGATCGCTTCAAGGATCACTTCAACCGCCTCGGCATTGGCTTTCAGCGCCGGAGCAAAACCGCCCTCGTCACCGACCAAAGTTGCATAGCCATGACCTTTGAGCACCGATTTGAGCGCGTGGTAGATCTCTGCGCCCCAGCGGACGCCTTCGGCGAACGAGCCTGCCGAAAACGGCATCACCATGAACTCCTGGGCGTCCGTAGACTGCCAGCCAGTGTGCGCGCCGCCGTTGAGAATGTTCATCATTGGCACAGGGAGCAGGTGGGCGTATACGCCGCCGATATAGCGGTATAACGGCAGTCCAACTGACTTTGCGGCGGCCTTGGCGACTGCCAGGCTGGTGCCGAGGATCGCGTTAGCGCCCAGTTTAGCCTTGTTCTTGGTGCCGTCCAGGGCAATCAAGCCCAGGTCGAGGTCTCGCTGGAAGCGGGCATCTTTACCAAGCATGTACTCGGCAATTGCACCGTTGACGTTGGCAACCGCTTTGGTCACGCTCTTGCCACCATAGATCGACTTATCGCCGTCACGCAGCTCCAAAGCCTCATGGATACCGGTGGAAGCGCCTGAGGGCACTGCTGCCCGTCCGAAGCTGCCGTCTGCCAGGAGGACATCGACTTCAACGGTGGGGTTGCCGCGCGAATCCAAGATTTGGCGGCCAATAACTTTTGATATTTGGGTATTCATTGTGTTTTCCTCTATTCTTTTTTGTAATCCACGCCAGCATTCTCACAAACCGCCTTGATAAATGCCACAAACAACGGATGCGGCCTGGTCGGGCGGGAGAGAAATTCCGGGTGGAATTGGGTTCCTACCATAAAGGGATGCTCGCTCAATTCGGCGATCTCCACCAGGGTATCATCTGGAGAAACACCGGAGAAGCGCATCCCGGCTTTGGCGAGTTCTTCACGGTAATCATTGTTCAATTCGAAGCGGTGGCGGTGACGCTCATCAATCTGGTCTGCATCGTACGCTTCGGCAGCAATTGTACCCCCTTCCAGCTTGCAGGGATACAAACCCAGGCGCATTGTACCGCCTTTATCAGTGATCCCGCGCTGTTCGAGCATTAAATCAATCACCGGATGTGCGGTATTCTGGTCAAACTCAGAAGAATTGGCGCTTTGCTTATTGAGCAGATTACGAGCGAATTCGACCACCATCAGCTGCATGCCCAGGCATAGTCCAAAATATGGAACTTTATTTTCGCGGGCATACTCGATCGCGTTGACCTTCCCCTCGATCCCGCGGCTGCCAAATCCGCCAGGTACGAGGATCCCATCCGCAGAGGTGACTTCCTCCCACAGGGCGCCATCTTTTTGATCGCCTTCCAAACGAGGGGAGAGCACCCAGGAAATTTCCGCATCCACCCCAAGTGAAATTGCGGCATGGTTGACAGCTTCACGCACACTCAAATAGGCATCTTCCAGCTCGACATATTTTCCCACCAGCGCGATTTTGACCTTGGGGCGATCCCCACAGGCTTGCTCCACCACCCGCTCCCAGGCGGATAGATCGGGCTGCTTGCGGGCTTTCAAATTCAAGCCTTCCAGGACCACATCGGCGACTCCAGCTTTTTCAATTAACAGCGGAATTTCATACATAATTGGAGCGGTGACCATCGGCACGACCGCGTTGATATCCACATCACAGAACAAAGCGATCTTTTCCTTAAGTTCTTGACCCACGGGGTAATCCGAACGGGCGACGATCATCTGTGGTGAGATGCCGTACGAGCGCAGCTCACGTACTGAGTGCTGGGTCGGCTTGGTTTTCAACTCCTTGGTCGCCCCAATGATCGGCAGCCAGGTGGCGTGAATATAATAGGAATTCTCACGACCGACATCTTTGCGCATCTGGCGCAGGGACTCAATAAACGGCAGCGACTCAATATCACCGACCGTGCCCCCCACCTCGATCAGCACGATCTCCGCGCCGGTGGTCTCTGCCACCATCCCGATCCGGCGTTTGATCTCGTTGGTAATATGCGGGATCACCTGGATCGTCCCACCGAGATAGTCCCCGCGGCGTTCCTTGGAGATCACCTCGGCGTAGACCTGACCGGTAGTGGCATTGCACACCCTGGTCAGGTTATTATCGATGTAGCGCTCGTAGTGGCCCAGGTCAAGGTCAGTTTCCGTACCATCATCTAGCACAAAAACCTCACCATGCTGGTATGGGTTCATCGTTCCCGGGTCGACGTTGATATAAGGGTCCAACTTTTGCACCGAGACTTTGAAGCCGCGTTCCTTGAGCAGCAGGCCTAGTGCTGCCGCAGTGACCCCTTTCCCAACCGAACTGACCACGCCACCGGTGATAAAAATGTATTTGGTATCCATTAATCACAATCCCTATCGAATTTTGACTGCCTTGATATTAAATAAAAGGTTTTGGCAAGCCAAAACCTTTTATCAAACCGAACTTCGTTCGGTCAAATGAGAAGTGGGGAGGGCAGTGTACTGGCCCTCCCCACCGGATCGATCATTTCGTGAATAAACCTGTTCGTTCACCCGACTAATTTCTCTAAATCTTCAGCGGCACGCCGCATCTCTAAGAAGATCATTCCTAATTTTGCTTCCATCCGTGCCAGCGCAGTCAGCACAGCCTCATCACCAATTGCAGTGAGCAGTACAAAACCATCCTCACCACGGATATAGACTTCGTCCAGGCTGCCGCGGCCAAGCTCGTTGGCAATCCGCTCACCAAGGCTGAGCATCGCTGCTGACATCGCAGAAACGCGGTCTTCTTCTACCTCTTTTGGTAAGGCAGAGGCCATTGTTAATCCATCAACGGAGACAACTGCAGAAGCAATGATATCCGGAGATGCAGCCTGCATGTCTCTTAGACGAGAAACCATTTGATCAGCGCGTGATTCGGCCATGGAAAAACCCTTCTTGTTAATAACATTAATTACTTGTTTGGTTGCTGATAATTAAGAGCAGTGAACTGCTCGTAATTATTAAATTGAACTCCGTTCAATCAACAAAATGAGTTTACCATAATCGAGATACATTTGCAAAAAAAACACGCTGGCAAACTTTCCCAAAATTTAATAGAAAAACAGGGCTATTTCTAACACAATTTCGCAACTTGAGCGGTACAATAAGAACCAGTGATTAGCTGCCCGTTATCCGGACAGCAAGACCGTCAATTATTTAAGTACACTAACGCTATCATGGTTCGAAAAATTGCCCTTTCCCTCTCAATCTGCTTGCTGCTCCTCAGCTTTATCAGCGGGAGTGCTGCCGCCGCGCTCGCTGCTCAAAATGGAGAGATCGCTATTTTTTCACCGCTGCCCGGTCAAGCTGTTCAAGGGTTGGTCCAGATCATCGGTTCGGTCGGTCTGGACGGGCTGCAATCCTATCAGCTGTCGTTCGCCTTCAAGGAAGACATCACCCGTACCTGGTTCCTGATTGCCCAGGGAGACACACCCGTCAGCCAGGGAAGGCTCGGCGAGTGGGATACCACCGTGCTGACCGACAGCATCTATGACCTGAAACTGACCGCCGTGCAGAATAATGGCGCGGTAACAGAGGTGATTGTTGAAAGCATCCGGGTGCGGAATTACACCGCCGTCGAGACATCCACCCCTGCCCCGACGCATCAGATCACCGAGCAAGAGCTCACTCAAACTGCCGCATCCATACCGCGAGCACAGCCCACCATGCCGCCCTTTCCCACCGAAGCCGCTGAAAACCCCGCTTCGCTGAACACCGACAACATTACCCAGGCGGTTAAACGCGGGGCGATCCTCGGGGCAATTGGGATTGCGATCCTGCTGTTTGCCCTGCGCCCAAAAGGCGAGAATAACCGGTTATGATCAATTGGATTCAAAACACCTTAAATAAAATGAATGATAAAGATTCAGACACGCTCATGATTGCCGGTTTAGGAAACCCCGGCAAACAATACGCAGACACTCGCCACAACGTCGGTTTTATGGTGATCGATACAATCGCCAGGAAACTCGGGGTTGAATTTACCCGTTTAAAGAACAAGTCTTTTGTCACGCCGGCCTCCTACCAGGGTAAAAAGCTGATCCTGGTTAAACCGCAGACCTTCATGAACAACTCTGGTCATGCCGTTTCAGCGCTGATGCGCTTCTACAAGCTGCCCCTCGAAAACCTGCTGGTGATCTACGACGATGCCGACCTCGATTTTGAAATGCTGCGGATGCGCCCAAACGGCAGTTCCAGCGGACAGAAGGGGATGAATTCGATCATTCAGCAGCTGGGCAGCAACGAGATTGCGCGCTTACGCATCGGAATCGGACGCCCGCCTGGCCGGATGCCAACTCCCAAATACGTGCTGCAAAGATTTTCCAGGGAGCAGGAAGACGCACTTCCCTTCGTACTTGAGCGTGCCACAGATGCGGTCTTTACCTTCACTGCTGAGGGAATCCTCCCTGCGATGAACCGATTTAATCAAAAACCCACATGAAAGCACTTCTTTCACAAATCCAAGCACTCCCTGAATTTAAGGAAATCATCTCCCAGCTGGCGGAACACGATTGCCCGGAGAAATTAGGGTTAAGCCGGTCCGCTCGCTTACCTGTTCTGCTTGCCCTGCACAAGGAAACCAACCGCCCAATCCTGCTCCTCACCCAAAAATCAGACCGGGCGCTGCTGGTCTCCGACGAGTTAAATTTGTGGAGCCCGGAAACGCCGCACCTGCTCTTCCCCGAGCCAACTTCGCTGTTTTACGAGAATATCGCCTGGGGTGAAAATACCCGCAAAGAGCGCCTCCTCACCCTGACAACCCTGGCAGGGATGCAGATTCCCGGCGCGCCGCGTCCTGAGATTCCCCCTGTTATCGTCGCGCCGGCCAGAGCGTTGATCACCCGTACGCTGCCAAAACGAGATTTTGTGATCGCAACCAAGACGATCAAAATCGGTCAGGCGATCCAGGTCAACAGCATCATCGAACAGTGGATCAAAAATGGCTACCAACCCGCTTCAACGGTGACCACACCGGGGCAATTTGCCCGACGCGGGGGAATCCTCGATATCTGGCCGCCCTCTGAAACTTTCCCTCTTCGCATTGAGCTGTTCGGCGATGAAATTGACAGTATGCGCCAGTTCAATCCCGCAACCCAGCGCACAACGGTTAAAAAAGACCGCCTGATGCTGCCCCCTGCCCGGGAAATGATCCTCAAAGAGATGCCTGAAGAAGGTCAGACGCTGACCGAGTTCCACATTCCCCTGGTACACCCCCACTCCTCGAGTTTGATTGAATACCTGCCGTCGAACACCCTGATCCTCTTTGATGATGCCGCCGCCTTCCAGGATACGGTCACGATCCTCGAAGAACAGGCGATTGGCCTGCGTGCAGATTATTTAGAAGACGGCTCGATCACCGAAGATCATCCCATCCCTTACCTCACCCTCGATGAAGCGCTCGATGCTGTCTCAGTTTTCGATCACCTCGAACTCGGCCCTGCTTCAGTCGCCCCTGATTCTCAACTCACATTTCGCTTCGCGGTGAACCAGCGTTTTGCCGGCAAGCTTAAAACCTTGGTTGAACATATTAAAGAAATGCAGACCAATGGAGACGAAGTCACGATCGTCTCCCGGCAGGCCGCCCGCCTGCAGGATGTATGGCAGGAGAGTCTCAGTGGCTCTGATGAGAAATCACCAACTTTCATCCAGGGCAGTCTCGCCGAAGGCTGGCATCTCACCCCCGAACGAAGCGTGCGCCATCACCTGATCACCGATGGTGAAATTTTTGGCTGGCGCCGTCCGCAGCCCCGCCAGCGGCCGCGTGCCCAAACCCCGCCTCCCGAAGCGACCTACGCTGACTTTGAAATCAATGACATCGTTGTTCACATCGACCATGGTATCGGGCGATTTAAGGGATTGGTGGAAAGAGAAATTGAGGGCGTGCAGCATGAGTACCTCTGTGTGGAATACACCGAGGGCGATCAGCTGTATGTCCCCGTCCACCAGGCGGACCGGATCAACCGTTATGTCGGCTCGCGCGGGCACAAGCCCAACATCAGCCGGCTCAGCGGCCGTGAGTGGAAGCGGGTAAAAGAAAAAGTTCAAAAGGCCGTGGAGCATGTTGCTGAAGACTTACTCGAGCTGTATGCAAAACGGCAGGTTGCTTCCGGGTATGCTTTCAGCCCTGACTCCACCTGGCAGAAGGAATTAGAAGCCAGCTTCCCCTATATAGAAACGGAAGACCAGCTCAAAGTCCTTGATGATGTCAAAGAAGACATGGAGCATCCCCGCCCGATGGACCGTTTGATCTGCGGCGATGTTGGCTACGGTAAGACCGAAATCGCCCTGAGGGCCGCTTTCAAATCAGTGATGGACGGCAAGCAGGTCGCCATGCTGGTGCCCACGACGATCCTCGCCCAGCAGCACTTCCGCACCTTCCGGCAGCGCCTGGTTTCCTTCCCGGTCAAGGTGGAAATGCTCTCCCGTTTCCGCACGCCCGCCCAGCAGCGTCAAATTTTGCAGAAGCTCGCAGGCGGAGAAGTCGATATGATCATCGGCACCCACCGCCTGATCCAGCCTGATGTGACCTTCAAAGACCTCGGTTTGGTGATCATCGATGAAGAACAGCGATTCGGGGTCACCCACAAAGAATATTTAAAGAAGCTGCGCACCGAAGTCGATGTACTCACCCTGACTGCCACCCCAATTCCCCGAACGTTATACATGACCCTCACCGGCGTGCGTGATATCTCTACGATAAATACTCCCCCCGAAGAGCGGCTGCCGATTGTGACACATATCGGACCCTATGATGCCAAACTTGTGCGCCAGGCAATCTTACGCGAGCTGGAACGCGGTGGGCAGGTCTTTTTTGTCCACAACCGGGTGCAGAGCATCCAGGGTTTCAAAGCCCAGGTGGCGCGGCTGGTGCCTGAGGCTCGCATCTCGGTGGCGCATGGGCAAATGAAAGAAAAAGAACTGGCCCAGCGAATGCGCGAATTCACCAACGGCGAAGTGGATGTGCTGCTGTCCACCTCGATTATCGAATCCGGTCTCGACATCCCCAACGCCAACACGCTGATCATCGACCGGGCTGACACTTTTGGTCTCGCCCAGCTCTACCAGCTGCGCGGCAGGGTCGGCCGCGGCGCCCAACGAGCTTACGCCTACTTCTTCAAACACAAATCGCGTCCTTCCACAGATGAAGGCTACCTGCGGCTTGAAACCCTGGCGGAAAACACCCAGCTCGGCGCGGGATATTCGATCGCGATGCGCGACCTGGAAATCCGCGGCGCAGGAGATTTTCTCGGGACGCGTCAGCACGGATATATCGCCTCAGTGGGGCTCAATCTCTACACACGCCTGCTTACTCAGGTAGTCAACCAGATTAAATCCAGCGGCGAACTCTCCAGCGAAAGCCTGCCGGTCTCAATGATCAAATATCACCCGATCATCAATGTGGACCTGCCGCTGCAAATCTCCATCCCTGAGAGCTACATTCCCGACAAGGATTTACGCCTTCGTCTCTACCGCCGGCTGGCAGATTCACATACCTTTGATGAAATCAATGCTCTGAAAGAAGAATTTACTGACCGCTTTGGGACACTACCAGCAGATCTCACCAATTTATTCTTCCAGCTTGAAGTCCGCTGTTGGGCAGAGCTTGCTGGAGTTTCCTCGCTGAGCATTGAAAGCAATAAGGTATCCATCCGGTTTCCAGCCAGACCTGAAGGCAGTCCTCCCCGCCAATTCCCGAATCTTGGGAGGGATGTACGCAGCGGGAAAAATGCCTTGTGGTTTGATGCTAAATCTGAAAAAGAGTGGCGGGAGAAACTGGTTGAAATCCTCACAATCCTCTCAGCTGAGGAAGACAGGCAACCGTTCTCCTCTCAGTAAAATATCAGTGAAATTCTTTACAAATGTGGGGGCATAAGGTAGAATGTAACGCTGTGTGAAAAATTAAATAGAAAAATAAATTTGAGAGGCGTATTATGTCGAACCCAGAAGCCACAACCCAAGAAGTCAAACGGAAGATGCAATTTACCGGCAAAGTGGTGAAAACCACATTGGCTGGTGCAGTAGTCGATATCGGCCAGAAAAAACCTGGTGTGATTCACATTGCACACATGGGCCAGGAAGCCGTGAAGCGCGTTGAAGATGTCCTCCAGGCAGGGCAAGAAGTAAATGTCTGGGTACGCCGGGTAAAAAAGGACGCAAACCATATTGAATTGACCATGATGGAACCGCTTCAATTAGAATGGCGAGAAATCAAAAAGGGAATGGTGATCAAAGGCGAAGTTGTCCGCATTGAAAAGTTCGGCGCTTTTATCGAGATTGGCGCAGAACGCCCTGGACTTGCCCACATCAGTGAGCTGACCCACGACTACATTCGTACCCCGGAAGATGCAGTCAAAGTTGGTGAAGAGGTCGAAGTTAAAGTTATCGATTTCAGCCGCAGAAAGAAACAGATCAAGCTCAGCTTGAAAGCCCTCTCTTCTCCCCCAGCAGCGATCATCGAAGCACAGAACGAAATCGACGCGGGTCCCACCCTGACCGCCATGGAAGATGCTTACCGCCGAGCTTTAGAGAAAAATGACGAGCCCGAAGGCGCCAGCGAAGAAGGCGGTGACAGCGAAACAGATACCACCCAGGAAGAGATAATCTCCCGCACACTTGAACATAAAACAAAATCCAAGTAGTTTTTCATAAACCTCTCGGATATTAAAACAACCACTCGCTAAGAGTGGTTGTTTTTTTGATCCAGGCCTTGCCTGGATCTAATCCATTAGAAATTTTTTAGGAATACGTACCTGCCTGGTTGGAACCCTGTGATTTGGCAGCCATTGACGATGGAGCATAACCTTCTTCCTGCTGGTACGGTTTCGGTGCGGGTTTGAAGGATGAATAGGCTGGACGGTTGGCGGCAGGAGTGCGCCGGGGATTATTGCTGCCTCTGCGGAAGGAAGCTGCTGGCCGCGGTTGACTCTGCGGTCGGAGCGCTGTTGAAATCCGCGGCCGGCGGGATACCCGTTGACCCTGTTGAGAAAAGAGTTTATCGCCGGCTACCGAGAAGGTACCGATGATCAGCACCCGGCTGAGCCATACCATCACCGCCACAAAAACCGGCACTGCGGTCTGCAGAGTTTCGCGGGGGATTACTGCGCTGCCCAGACTTGTGTGCTGAGAGATCGCGATCGAAACGCCCCACCAGGTCAGGGTGGCATTCATCGTAGCTGCCAGCATCCAGGCAGCGAGCAAATACCACACTTCAGTCTGGTCCTCAGCTTCCTGAGCGGGGGTGAATAACCGGGCAATCCCAGCAAAGTCAATCCCACAAAAAGCCAGAGCTAAAATTGTGGACCAACGTAAGCCCCCAAAGCTCAGACCGCCTAATAGATCTGCCATGGCAAATTCCGTAGTGCTGTAATTGAAAATTTCGAAGGCCAATAATGCACCGATCATCAATAAACTGAATACCACGGCTCGCTGATCGGTCACCTGCTGAACGAGTTCACTAACTGATCCAAATTTTCGCTTATTCATCGGTTTACTCCTTTGATTGCTGCCGCCTGAGAACCGGCATCCAAGAACATGTGTTCTTTATTTGTTCTAGTATAGAACCCTTGTTCTTTTTTGTCAAGGAGCAATTTTCAGAATTTTCTCCCCAATTTTCATCTCCAGCACTCAAATTTTATCTAAACAAACTCGGTAATTACCTCATCACCCGAATTTCCAACCTGATAAACGAAAATCAGGTTAATGTTGTCGATTTCAACTGGCACCCACCCGGGAACCGGAAAGGCATTGCAGACCACCTTCACCCCGGGCTTGAGCTGCTTTTCAAAAATTGGCCGCAGCCTGCTGTTCGCCTCCCGAGACAAGTAGCTCGTCACCACATCGGCCTGGGAAAAGTCAACTTCAAAGATATTTCCCCATTTGATCTTAATTTTCTTCGACAATCCCCGCCGCCAGATAAAAATTTTTGCCAGCAGGCAACGCAAAGGGTCAATTTCAAAGCCATGTGCTTTCACATCGTAGTGCTTAACCGCCTGGATCAAAATCCGTCCATCCCCGGCACCAAGGTCAACAAGCAGATCTCCTTCTTTTAACCTGGCGAGCTGAAGCATCCTGGAGATCGCCTCGTCATCTGAGATGATCCACGGTGCGCCCCATCGCCTTGAGAGAAACATCGAGGCGATCGCGATCAGGAAAATCCCTGATATGACCATCACCACCTGGGCGGCATAGGCGCTAAACCATTCCATACTGATCGAGGGCATCAACTCTCCTGGAAGATCCTAAAGCTATTGATATGGTTGTCTGGGTATTACTCAGAAAACGAGTTGAGCACCCGCATATAGTTCGAGCGTTCAAACGCCGAGGGATCGGCAACCGCTTTCTGGCTCATGCTTCCCTGCATCTGAGCAACCGATTCATACTCATGTGCTTCCATCCAGATCTCCATTGATTTGAGCATCTCATCCGCCCGCTTGACGCCATTCCGCAGGAATTCGGAGGCAACCATGGACACCTTGGCGCCGGCCATCATGCTCTTCAACACACCGATCCCGCTGTCTACCCCGGTGGTTAGCGCAAAATCAAGATCTACCCTTCCATACAAAATTGAGACCCAACGCAGCGGCAGGCGCAGCTCCTCGCGGGT
>JBDLJU010000075.1:0-12740 GCA_039714215.1 Chloroflexota bacterium
CCGCCGCATCCATCTGAAATCCATGACGAGGGTCAGATAGAAACCGTGGAAGCTGAACCAGAAGCAATTACTGAAGTTGAGATCCAGGCTCCCCCGGTGATAGAGGAAGTTGAAGCGGAACCGGCTGCGGAAATCATCGAGACTGAAATTGAAACCCCAGCTGAGGAAGTTTTACCAACAGTAACAGTGGTTGAGCAAGAACCCGTTGAGCAGCGGGTTGAAACCGGGGTTGAGCTTGAAAGCATCACGGAAGTGCCTGAAGAGAGCAAAGAAGTTGAAGACTTACCTACGGGAGATACCGCTGAACTGATCCTGCCACCCCAGGAACCGGAAACCGTTTGGGCTGTTGAGCAGGAAGAGGATGTGGTTGAGAAACCTGTAGTTGAAATAACTGAAGCGCTGGCTGAAAGCATTGAGCTTGAAGAAACCGTGGTGGAAGAACCTGTTCTTGAAGAACCAGTGTTGGCCGAGGTTGAATTTTCCCCACAAAAAGGTAAAAAGGCAATCGCCAATTTGATCAGGGCGGGGATCATCGATACAATCAACCCGGAAAACATCAGACCAGTTGAACCGAACGCATAAGAGAAATTAACAATTGCTAAAGAAGTACTGAAACAATCATGTTAGAGAACCTGAAGATAATCAATGCAGAAATGGAAACCGCCTCCCCGGAAGAAATTCTCACCTGGGCGGAGGAAACATTCGGGGACCAGTTGGTGGTTTCCTCTTCTTTCCAGACACAAAGTGTGCCGCTGCTGCACAAAATCTCCTTGGCAGCGCCAAAACTTCCGGTGCTATTTGTCGATACCGGTTTCCATTTTCCGGAGACACTGAAATTTCGAGATCAACTGGTTGACCTGTTCAATTTGAATTTGGTAGTGGTGCAGCCTGTGATCGTTGGGAAGGCGTTTGAGCAGAAATTTGGCCCGTTGTACGAACATAACCCGGATGTATGCTGCTTCCACAACAAGATTATTCCCTTAGAGCTAACCCTCAAAAAATTTGACGCCTGGGTGACTGGAATCAGGCGGGACCAAACCGCAGCGCGAGGAAATGTTCCTGTAGTGGGCAGACACCCTGGCCTGGAGATGATTAAAATCATGCCAATGGCGAGATGGTCTTCAGCCGAGATAGATTGCTATATTGATGATCATGCCCTGCCGCGCCACCCCTTATGGGAGCGAGGTTTCCGTAGTGTTGGCTGCCAGCCGTGCACCGTCGCTGTAGAGCCCAATCAGTTTGACCGTGACGGTCGTTGGCCGCAGCGGGGCAAGCAAGAATGTGGAGTTCATTCGGTATAGTTCCAGGTGAATCAGCTTGATCCTTCACTCCCTCTTCAGGGAGTGATTTGATTTTAACCAAGATTGACCGGTTAAAAACGGATAGGGGGGATTAATGGTTTCATAAAATTGCAGGATGCTGCCTCAAACTTGACAAATTGATCAGATTATTGGGCATCTTTGTATAAAAGATTTACAATGAGTTTGATTGACCTATTCTTTCAAGGAGAAATTGATGGAACCTCGCATCAGTATCATCACGCTTGGAGTTGCTGACCTGGAGCGCTCTTTCCAGTTTTATCATGATGGGCTGGGTTTCCCCACTACCAAGACCCCCGAAGATGGGATTATCTTCTTCCAGACCGGGGGCACCTGCCTTGCGCTTTACCCCGCTGATAAGCTGGCGGAGGATGTGGGTCCAGACATTCCTGCCGCTGATATCCGCCTGCCGAGCATCACCCTGGCGCATAACACCCGCGAAAAAGACCAGGTAAACCAGATCCTCCTGCTTGCCGAACAGGCTGGCGGAAAAATCGAGAAGCCCGCCGCTGATACTTTTTGGGGTGGGTACGGTGGTTATTTCTCAGACCCGGATGGTTACTTGTGGGAGGTGGCTTTCGCGGATTTCTGGAAGTTCAACGCTGACGGTAGTTTGGTGATCGAGTAGCAATTAATCTGGAATAATTCGGACAATAGCCAGGTTTTTTGCATAAATTTCCAATTCCTCGCGGCTGGGACGTGGGCCAAGTCCATCAAGGCGCATGATCAACCCAATCATTCGAGGGTGCTGCTTCAGGCGGTACTCGATGAAATCGACGATCTCACTAAGCTCAGAAATCACCTCAGCCCGGCCGGTATAGCGCTCGTTTTTCACCCGGAACTGCACCCGCGGTTCAGCAATCAGGTTGCGTACCCAATCGGATTTGAGACCCAAAGCAGCGCCGATGTAGTAATCCCCATTAATCATCTCATACTGCAGCGGGGTGACGCGGGCCAGCCCGGATTTTCGTCCGGTGGTGGTCAGGAGCAAGACTACCCGCCCGATCAGCGGTCCCAGCCCGAGGCGGTAGGCGGTCATCGGGCCAATCTTTGAATGTTTGTAAAATGCGCGTTTCATGAAATCTTCCTTGCATAGTTTACGGTAACTTCAGTTTACAGCATTTTCCAAAAAATTAATGTACACTGAAAGAAATCTAAATTTTTGAGGAGAAGCAGATGCGTGATTGGAACCGCACTTCTGAGGAAATTTCGCTATCCGACTTGCCGGCGGATTGCCAGGCAGTAATCGAGAAACATACCGAAGCCTACAATCTTGGAGATATCCTCGATCAGCCGGTGATGGTGATAAAAATTATTTCAAACAAGCTAAAGAAAGGCCTGTTTTCGGGTAAACCAAAATTGGTGGAGAGCTACGCAGCGCTGACCCCGGGGTGGCTGGTCTGGACCGTGAGCACGGATGGCGATCCCCCAACAGCACTTTCTGCCCAGCTAACAGAGATTGTAGTTGAGGATTATCTTGAGAGCTCGTTCTATGCTTTGGTGCAGGATAACGGGTTCTCGATCACGGGAATATTAACGGGGCTGGTTGGCACGGATGGACAGCAGCAGTCGTCAATGTTTATTGGGCTGGGGGATGATCCAGATGGGGATAAATTCAAGGCCGCATTTATTGAGGCGATTCAGAATTCCAGGCGGTAATCGAAAATTTTTACTTACTTGACCAGTAAGCGCTTTATGTACTGTCGCGGATTGGTGATCAGCCGCTTAAATCGCAGCCACCAGATTGCTGAGGAGACAACAAGCTCTCCGTCCGCCGCTCGCAGTAATTTAATGTGGCGGTTGGCAATCAGGTTGGCGGAATCGTCTGGATCCGCGATCCAGGGGTTTTCCGTCAGATACTGCTGGTACCAAGTCTCGCTGAGTTCATCCGCTTGCTTCTCAGATCTCGGGGTTGGGATCCGTTTTGGTTCACGGCCTAAAAATTTGGTCACGCCTTTTACCTGGGCTTCATATTGAGTCTCAAAATCCTCGTACCAGACCATTTTGGGATTTAGATCGCCCTGGTTGAAGAAAGATTCCCATAACATCTCCTGGGCAATGAAGAGATCGAGATAATAGGTGATCATCTTTGAACTGTAGCGCAGCCTGCCGGAGGGAGGGGTAGTTCCTTTTTGACGGGTCGGCGATACAAAGGCGCTTCTCTGTTTGGCCTTGACCATCGAGATCGCCTGGCGAATCTTATTTCTGCGGCGGATGAAGACATAGTTTAAATCAGGAAAGAAAAGGGCCACCTTCTCGTGGGGTGAAAGGGTTTCTCCAAAAGAAATTGATTGGTGGTCACATTGAGACAGGTAGTATTGGAATTGCTCCCAAAAAATCTTTAAGCCAAAAATACCGCTCTTCTCCGTGGTTTGGGCGGTAATCATTTGGCGGGTGTATCGAGTAAAATCAGACTCATCATATCCCCAGCCGAAGTCCTGGTTGGCGTACTTGTGATACCCTTCTGCGGCGTGCCCGCATTTTGATTTCCTGAGGGCAAATCGGAGCAGATTTGACCCCGTGCGCGGCGTCCCGCACAACCAGTAGGCCAGCTTGGGTACTGGCAGCGGACCGCTGGCCCTCTCAATTTTCGCTCGGACTGACGATACGATTTCTGGTCGAATCATTCAACTTCTCCTGATCTGCATAAGTCTCCCTGAATTATAACGTACTATGATTGTCTGCTGCCTTTACACCAGTGGTTTAAAAAGTGTAAGATAAAAGCAGGGTAACTAGGTTTTAAGGGAGAATCTGGATGAAGAAATGCTGCCTTGGATTCACACTCCTGTTCGTGCTGGGGTTTGTGCAGGCTGCCTGCAATTTGCCAACGCTTGTAGAGCAGCACCCGACCACGCCTCAACCGCCGGGCCCTACAAGTGAGCCTTTACCCACTTCTACTACCGCACCGGAGATCACTCCCCTGCCAACAGAGAAGGTAACCGCAACCCCGCTGGCAGTTACCTGGAACAAGATTGGTATGCCCCCTGGGGCACAGAAAACCTACGGCATCCTGGTGCACCCCGAGGATGAAAATTTGTGGCTGGTGCTTGGCTACCCAAACAGTGATTACTCGGTGTGTGCAATTTACCGCACAACAAATGCAGGTCAGAGCTGGGAAACGGTGCTCACCGGCGGGCAGGTGCGGGGTATCGCTCTGGACCCAGAAAACTCAAACACGCTTTACTCGACGAATGAAGGCAAGCTGATCAGGTCTGACGACCGCGGCCAGACGTGGAGCACTGTCAACGATTTTGGCGATATGATTGAATCTTTTCATCTCAGCCCGATTGACGGGGCGATCTTTGTGCTGCCGCGCTGGTACTCCAGCTCGGATCCCGGGGTTTACCGCTCGATGGATGGCGGACAGCACTGGGAGCGCTTTTCGTTCGGTGGCACCCTGCCTAATTTCATCCCCTGGGATATTGAGGAAGACCCCAACAATGGTTTGCTGTATGTCGTGATTGAAATTGGCGATCACCCCCAGCCTTATGACCCGCCTTTCTACCGCTCCCGTGATCGGGGTGAGAGCTGGGAAGATGTTGGAGCTGATCTCCCCTGGCATGGGATCAGCATCCAGGTTGACCCGCGAACATCAGATGTGTATTTCCTGTCGGAAGGTTCAGGCCTTTATAAGTCGATAGATCAGGGGAGTCACTGGGCACGGATTGACTCGGGGACCAGATTCACCTGCAAATTATTCCTTGACCCTGCCAATCCGCCGCGTTTGTTCGGGGGCGACTATTTTTATGAACCTCGCTTCGATGGGGGTGTATATTATTCAGATGATGGCGGGGAGAGTTTCGTGTTCCTTGGGTTGGAGGGGCAGACAACTTGCGAACTCACCCTGAATTCCAGCAGTACCATGCTGTATGTGGTTTCATTTCAGCAAGGGATCTACACTGCGGTGATCCCTGCCCCGTGATGATGATCAAGGTTGAAGGTATTTTCCATTTAAATTTCGATGGGAAATGGAGGAAAGCATGAGAATCTGTCGTTTCGCAATTGTTAGTGTGCTGGTTGTGCTGCTGTTGGCGGCCTGCAACATGCCTGGAGGAGAGGTATCACCCGACGTTGGCTTGTCTCCCGATATAGAAACTCCCAAATCAACCACCACCGCCGAGCCAACTGCTACCCTGCGGCCAACGCTCGTCATCAGGCAGACCTCTGATTCAACCGCGACCCCAATGATGGCGAACTGGAACCATGTTGGCATGCCTGCCGGGGCGGCGAAAGTGTTTTATATGCTGGTGCATCCGGAGGATGACGACCTGTGGTATGTGATGGGGCATCAGGGTGATCCTAATCTCAGCACGTCCCTGTTTCTCAGCGAAGATGCCGGGGCAAGTTGGAAAATTGTCTATACCGGGGTAATCATGCGCCCGCTGGTTATTGACCCGGCGGACGGGAATATCCTTTACTCCGACGATGACGGAAAACTGCTCCGCTCTACTGACCGCGGCCAGACCTGGACAGTGATCCACCAATTTTCCGACATGGTCGAATCGATCCATATCAGCACGATTGATGGGGCAATTTATATCGGCCAACGTTGGTACAACAACACCAATCCTGGAATATACCGCTCCGATGACGGCGGCGAGAATTGGAGCTTTTTCCCGTTTGGCGCAAATACCCAACATTTCATTCCCTGGGATATTGAGGAAGACCCCAACAATGGCAACCTGTATGTCGTGATTGAGATTGCTGACCACCCCAAGCCATACGACCCGCCTTTCTACAGATCTACAGATCGTGGAGAAACCTGGGAAGAAGTTGGGGGTGATCTTACCTGGCATGGGTTTACAATCCAGGTCAACCCTTTGAACTCCCATGTGTACTTCCTCAGCGAGGGTAATGGGTTGTTTAAGTCCACGGATGAAGGGCTGAGTTGGGCCCGGATAAATAATTCTGTGAACTTCGCGCGCGGGCTGGTCTTGGACCCGAGAAAACCAGCGCGGTTTATCGGTGTGGATCTTTACCACCAACCACTGTACGATGGCGGGGTATATTACTCGGAGGATTACGGGAAGAGTTTTCTGTTCCTTGGGTTGGAAGGTCATAACACCACCGGGATAACTTTAAATTCGAGCAGCACGATGATGTATCTGGTTTCATACGATCAGGGGATTTACACCTCCCCAATCCCAGCGCCCTAGCTGGAAGCGGATAAGGAGTAATTGTAAAAATTACCAATGTGGTAACATAGAGAGACTTAGTCCGATTTTGGATTGGTTAACTAGGATCAAAAGGAGAAAATCAAATGTCACTGGCTAAAGTAATTGAAGTTTTGGCAGAGGGGAAATCTGTGGAAGATGCGATCGAGAATGGCGTCAAGGACGCCTCAAAGACCGTGCGCGAGATCAAGAACGTCTACGTCGATGGCATCCAGGCGATCATCGATGACAACAAGGTGAAGAAATACCGGGTCAACCTCAAGCTGACCTTCGTGCTTGAAGACTAAACGTCCTTCATCGCAGTCACAAAGCCCCTGCACACCCGCAGGGGCTTTTTTTTCTGGGCTGTTGGATTACGGTGCAGTCGAGCAGTCACAGACTGTAGCAGTATCGGATACCTTGTAAAATGTTCCGCCGAGCGCCTCACAGCTGGCTTGGTCGAGATCCATATGACACACGGGTTCTTCTTCCGTTCCGATAATGCTGACCCACCCGTGGTGGAAAATTTTCTCCGGGCAGTCATTGACCCACAGGAAAAGCTCTTGGGCGGAATCAATCATTCCGGGAGTAACCTTAAACTGACACCCAAATTGGCCCGGGTACCCCAGGAAAGCACACTCCTCAGCCGGGATTCCACCAAGTTCGGCAGTGTATTCAAAACTTCCGTATTCGGCACCCATCGGGATTTCAACACCTGGCCAGCCATCAGGATTCTGGAAATACAATCTTTGGGTGAAGGGTGCATCAGGTTGAATGTCGAAGAGGGTCAGTGAGATCTTATCAGGGTCAAACAGGCCGCAGCGATCAACTTCTGGTGTAGGCGGGGCTGCCGAGACCGGTTCAAGAAGTTGAGATGCAGGACCTGATTTTTGTGAATAGCCGAATTCAAATTTTTCCCCATTGATATACTCAGGTGTAAAGAAGAATTTGAGGAAATAGTTTGCTCCGCCCCGTGGGAAGAAATTCAACACAACCCCGCCATTTTGATCTTCAGGGCTGGCCACCAGGGCGCCATCGCCATTGACGATCGCGACTAAAATATCATCCGGCAAGCCGGTTAGTTTGGTTTGGAGGATGATATCGGGAGTTGAAAAATCCTGACAATTCGGAAGGCAAGAGGGCAGCGGGACCAAAAAAGCGGGAAAATCGGGTTTGTTCAAAGCTGCCTCAAAGGTGAATGCTGACCTGACTAAAAAGTCTTCTTCATCCGGGTCGCAGGCAGTCCCGATCCCGTCCTGGTCCCAATCCGCCTGGTCAGGATTATAGACCAGAGCGCAATTATCCCGGGTGTCTGGGTAGCCATCGTCATCATCGTCTGGATCGCAAGGATTACCTAAACCATCGCGATCAGTGTCGGTCTGGTCTTCGTCTGCATGATCTGGGCAGTTGTCTGTTTTTTCTGAGCGTTCCTCTTTTTCTTGTTCGGCACATTCATCCCAGATCCCATTGGTGAGGTTGATTACCAAGGGGCAAAGGTCGTCAGCGTTAGGGATACCGTCATTGTCGATGTCTTGATCGCAGCGGTCACCGAGTCCGTCCTTGTCGTTATCCGCCTGATCTGGGTTGAAAATCTCAGCGCAGTTGTCTTCGGTGCCCTCAAGCCAGTCTAGGTCCTTATTCTTGCCAGGTCCTTCGTAAGGGTCATCGGTTCCATCGCAGTTCAGGTCAGGATCACCTAAGCCAACGGAAGCATAGGCGTTTTGTACCTGGCAGGCATCGAATTCAGTAAAGCTAGCGGTGCCGTTCACGGCCCAGTTATCGGCCCGACCGACGGTAGCATTCCGGCCGTCGATTAATCTGGCATCTTTAGAAATTGTGATCATGGTGGCAAATAATAGTTGTCCCATTTTTTCTTTGCCAATCCCGGTTACGGAAATACCGTAATGGTCTCCCCCTTCGGAGATAAGATATGCTGCTTTATTTGGAATTCCTGCAGTTGCATGAATATCACTTCCGGGGACGTAATCATCCATATGATCGGGATGATGGAAAGCAGGCGGATCGCTGATATCTCGATATGGATCGGCGAACCCGGTACGGTTTTCTCCAACGGTCCAATTACCATCTGCAAGGGCAGCTATAATATCTGCATAGTGTTCATTTAATGGCAGCCAAGGTTCGATCATAGAAGTTCTATTAATTACGCTGTGGGTGTATTCATGAACCATGATCTCATAGCTGACCCAGCCCGGCTCAATATAAACTTTATTGCAACCAGGGGAGTAATGGGTTGGCCCCATCGGATCATTGATGAAAATTTGTAGTGGAACTGAAAGATTCGTATTGGGATTACTCATTAAGATCGGGACAGATGGAAAGCTTGCATAGAAATTGATTGTGTCAGTCATATAGATCCAGGCATCGGCAGCATCCACAACTGGAGAGTAGGCTGGATTAAACCAGGATTGGTCTCCGACAAAGAATTCAAGATTAATACTTGTTGGCAGATGATTACAAGACTGGTACATATTGAAGTTATCAATATCATTCTTTCCCAGAGAATCAAAAATTGTCCATGGTTGCGTGGACCCATATAAGGGTTTAACGGCAAGGACCTCGCCGGTATGGGCGTCAACGATAACTCTTTTTGGGAGATTGCCCCCAAGGATTACCTGCCAACCAAGACGATGATCAGCGCTCTCGGAGGCTTCTGGTTTGTTATTGTATATCATGAGAGAGGTTCGACCCTCAACGGGAAATTCCACTGGCGTGTTTTCTGATTGCCGGGCAATGGCTTCGGCTTGGAGGTGAGACAACTTCGGGACGACATCAAGAGTTATTTTAGCCCCCAGGGTGCCGATCACGGTGGTCACATCTTTACCATCCAGGCTGATGACGATTTCCCCTCCATCAACCGGAATGTTTTTATACATCTGATAAAAAACGACATCCTCACTGGTGATCCCGTTAACTCGGCTGATTACAAGAGCAATATCAGGGTCTGAAAGCAGGAAAAACTCCTTGTAGGTCTCGATGAAATTGACAGCCCGTTCTGCTGGATAATCCCCATCAATAGGAAAACGCCCACTTAAAAAAACGGGAAATCCAGCATCAAAATCCACTTTGATTGGGATGGTGGATTGCTCAATAAGGCGTTTAAGGGCAACTTCTTGTTTTTCGACCATTTCCTGGCGCTGCTCGGCAGGATGGGCTTGTGATTGAGTTTGAATCAGTGGGGTTGTTGTGGATTCTTTGGGCAAGTTTTGGAGTGTTAAGAAAATTAATGCGGTGATGAGTAACAGACCAAATCCAATAATTAATAATCTAAATGCTTTCATTTCTCCTCCTCACAATGAAAGTGATCAAAAAAAATTTCGAAAGTGCCGGGTGCCTTATTAATCAGGTGAAGGCAATGGCGATTCTATCTCCTCTTGTGGTTTTACATTTTCATTCTAGCATTAATTAAGCCTCCCCAAAAAAAATCTTTCAATGAAAAATCTAATTATATATTTGCCGTGCTTACCTCTGATATAATTTTCTGTATTGATGATTACACCTAACCGGAACACCCATGTAGGCATTATTGGTCGCTGGCGCCCGGTTCACCTGGGGCATCAGGCTGCGCTGCACGCGCTGTGCGAGCAGTTTGAGCATGTCTCTGTTGGGATCGGCTCGGCCAACATCTACGACTACCGCAACCCGTTCACGCTGGATGAGGTTCAAGAGATGGTGGAGCTGGCGCTAAACGGCTATAAGAACTATTCCCTTGCCCCAATCCCGGATACCCCCGATGAAGATCAGTGGCGCAGCCTGGCGCAAGATGCGCTGGGCGACCCTGATTTGCTGGTGACCGCCAACCCGTATGTGGCCGCGATGCTGGATGGCATCTGGCCGCTGGCGCACCCGGTGGAATTTATCCCCGAGGAGCGCAAGGTGCCGGTCAGCGGGAGCATGCTCCGCCGCCGGCTGGCGGATGGCGGCGAGTGGCAGGAATTGGTGCCTCCCGAAATTGCTCGATATATGATTGACCATCAGCTCGACCAGCGCTTCCGCGCTGAGTTCGGTTTACACACCCTGGCATTAGACGCGATAATCATTGGAGAACGCTAGCGTTCTCTTAAACTATCGAACCACTTATGGTTCGATAGTTCAGAACTAAGGAGCTCACAGTATGTATTCATGGGATGAAGATACCAGCGGATGGTACGGAGACAAATCGTACAGCTACGGCGAGCGCGGGGCAGCAGTTCGCAGTAAAGCCGCCAGGCGTGCATCGGCGAGCGGGCCGCGCAGCTACGAGACCAAAACCCAGCCCAACATCAAGATCATTGACCCCAAGAAAAAGATCAAGACCGAGTCGAAAAACCCGCTGATCATTGCGGTGGACGTGACCGGCTCGATGTCCAGCTGGCCGGGCGAGATCTTTGACCGCCTGCCATTACTCTACAACACCCTGTCGCAGTACCGGGAGGATTTGGAGATCTGTTTTGCGGCGATTGGGGATGCCAAGGTCGATAACTGGCCGCTGCAGGTGACTACCTTTGCCAGTGGATTTGACCTGGAACAGCTGCTCGGTTCGCTGTACGGTGAGGGCGGCGGCGGAGATGCCCCGGAAAGCTACGGCATGTTCGCTCACTGGGTTAACACCCATGTGGAGGTCCCCAAGACCGAGGAAGCGCCCTTCCTGATCGTGTTTGGTGATGTGACCATGCACCCGACAATCGATGGGGAATTAATCGAAAAGAACCTTGGCGACCGCGGCGTGAAGGATCTCAATGCACTCAAAGAGTGGAACAAGGTCAGCGAGACCTGGAATACCTGGTTCCTGCGCCGTCCGACCGGTAAGCCGGGTGATCATGTCGATCAGCAGTGGGCCGAAGCGATCGGCGAGAATAAAGTCTTCCGCATCCAGGACGAGCAGCGCGCCGTCGACTATGCGATGGGACTGGTCGCCCGGGCCTGGGGCGAGTTCGCCAACTTCCAGGACAATATGCTCGCCCGCCAGAACCAGGAAAAAGTGGACATGGTCAGCAAGCCGATTGAGATGATCTGTCCGCGCTGCGGCGGCCCGATCCCGGTGGATGCTGAGCGCATGTTCAAGTGCATTTACTGTGGGACCACGCTAAAAATTTAAACCATATCGCCATGAAAATCGATGTTTTGGTAACCGCCCCGCCTTATGCAGCGTACCTGGAAGAAGCCGCCGCCCACGAGCTGGTCTCTGGGCTGCGGTTGAATACGGTGATGCCGCTGAAGGATGGGCCGGCTGAAGCGATTGAGCGGCTGACTAAATTCGGTAAGCCGGTGTGGGTTGACCTCAAGGGGCGCCAGCTGCGCGTGGTTGGAGCGGCGATCCCCCCGTTTACTGAGATCCAGCTCTCTCATCCAATATCGGTAGACACGCCGGTGGATGCCTTTTTCGCCGACGGCACCGAGCATGCCCGCGTGGCGGCAGTGGATGGCGAGCGCGTGATCCTGGAGAGCGGTCCGCGGCGGCTGATTGGGCCAGGAGAGTCGGTCAATATTGTCGATCCTTCGCTGCAGATCCATGGCACGCTGACCGAGACTGATAAAGCCTACCTGGGGGCAATGCAGGAGCATGGCCTGAGCAAGGTGATGCTCTCGTATGTCGAAGACCCATCGGATGTGGAGGAAGTGGGGGCCCTGCTCCCCGGGGCGGAAGTGATCCTCAAGATCGAGACCATGAAGGGGGTGGCTTTCGCTCGAGAACACGGGAACAAACACGGGCGATTGTGTGCTGCCCGCGGCGACCTGTTCATCGAGGTGCTCCAACCGCACAAGATCGTCCCCGCATTGAAAGAGATTATCCAGGCTGATTCGGAATCAATCGTCGCCAGCCGGGTGCTGGATTCGCTGGCTCATCACCCGGTGCCCTCAAGCGCCGATATCAGCGACATTGCCCTGCTGCTTTCGATGGGCTACCGTACATTTATGCTCGGCGACGCGGTCTGCCTGCGGCGCGAGTCGGTGCTGGCGGCGTTGAATCTATTGACGGAGATCGCGTTGGGGATGAAGGGGAAATTCTGATGCTGCTCGAAAGAAGAGAACGGACGATCTATGCCTCCCATCATCAATTTTATATTGAGGATCCCGATTTCCCTGTAGACACTGCCGCTTCAGATTTTTGGACCGAGACAGCCTCCAAAAATCACCTTGCTATTGGACCTGGCGTGCTCGGAATCGGCGCAGTCAGTTATGGATTTGTGCGCTTGATATCTGAATATCATGATCTCCCCCCCGACCTAGAAATTGAATTGTGGGATCATGTTACAGAAGCCGGTTTGGA
>JBDLJU010000076.1:0-12722 GCA_039714215.1 Chloroflexota bacterium
TACCTGGTAATCATCACGCAAGCTGGCGTGACTGGCATTGAGCAATTTGGATACCGCCGCTGCGCATAGCCATAGTTGCTTGCTGTGAGCTATGATTTTCGGAAACCTCAAGCAGGGCGCGGCGGTAGATCAGCGGTCCTAATCCGCAACTTTACTGGTTCAAGGTTTCAGTGGTTTGCTCGCGCAGAGATTTTACTCCAAAAAAGTGGCAGCTTTCTAGATCAAAGGTCGGATTCCTTATAATGAGATTCGGACTGGGCGCGTAATTTTTCAGCGGCTTTTTCGGGGCTGAGGTCGCGCTGCGGCTCGCTGAGCATTTCGTACCCGACCATGAATTTCTTCACGGACTTTGAACGCAGCAATGGGGGATAAAAATGAGCATGGAGCTGCCAGTAATTTGTCGTTTCATCAGGGATTGCAGTGAATGGTGCACCATGCCAGCCCATTGAGTAAGGAAATGAAGTACCAAATAAATTATCGTATTTCGTGAGTAAGGTTTTCATAATTTCCGAGAGGGAAATCTGCTCTTGATGATTGAGGTCTGGCAAACGGGCAACGTGACGTTTTGGGATTAACAAAGTTTCAAATGGCCAGGTTGCCCAGAAAGGGATTGCCGCAATCCAATTTGAATTTTCGACCACCGTTAAATCGTCTAGATTGGTTTTTGTGGAAATATAGTCGAGCAGCAAAGGTGTGCCATGCTGTTCAAAATATATTTTCTGATTTAAATCTTCCTTAAATGGCTCGGTAGGAATTGCATCCGATGCCCAAATTTGTCCATGCGGGTGAGGCATCGAACTCCCCATGGCGGCGCCTTTGTTTTCAAAGATCTGAACCCAGCGATAGGATTTTCCTAATTCTACTGTTTGATCTATCCACGCGCTGATCACATGCTGGATATCGGCAAGTTTCATTTCTGGGAGAGAAAGATCGTGTCGAGGGGAAAAGCAGAGAACCTTGCAGGTGCCGCGCACATTTTCAATCGTATGAAAGATTGAATCAGAATGGTGCTCCGGTGTATCTGGGAGCAAGGCTGCGAAGTCATTGGTGAATACAAAAGTATTTTGATAGTCTGGGTTAATTTCCCCATTCTTGCGAGTGTTGCCTGGGCAGAGAAAACAACTCGGGTCGTGTGGCGGGCGAACTTTGTCTGAGGTCTTTTCTACCTGCCCCTGCCAGGGGCGCGTGTCTCGATGAGGAGAGACTAAAACCCATTCCCCGGTTAGTGGATTATATCGTCTGTGAGGGTGTGTATTTCGATCGAATTCCATACATGAAAATATATCATATTTACAAGGTTTGAGAATAAATTAGGGAAGGATAAAAGATGGGGGGGCGATCACTTCAAGCAAAATCGTAACCTTACGACACACCCGGAAGGACTCGGGCAATCCTGCGCATTGCTCGGAGTATTGGCTCAGGCAAGACTCCATGATTCAAAGCTTCATTATTAAAAAATACTCCCCCAGATGGGGAAGTATTTTTAGCGCACCCGGAGGGACTCGAACCCCCAACCTACTGATTCGAAGTCAGGCGCTCTATCCATTGAGCTACGGGTGCTGTGTTTGAATTATACACCAGTGGAGGTGATTTGGAAGGGTATTATCCTCTCGCTCTTTCAAGCAAAGTCATCATCATCAGGCTGAGCAAGATTTGGATTTCTTGGTCAGGATCAACTTCGGTAAGCTTCTCGATCTTGAATTTTCCTTCAAAGAACGCAGGTTCTTTCACCAGGCGGATCAGCGGTTGTGTACTGGCGGTGCTTGAGACTAAATAGGACGGGTGCAGGAAATAGCCGGTAAAAAAGTTAACGATCGGAATTTGGTTAAGGCAGCCATCAGCCACCCGAATCAGGGGGTTTTCTTCCTCTATATTCATCTCCGGCATTTCATGGCTATTTTTGAAAATGTCATAGCGGGCTTTTAGAAGCGATTTCACACCCTGTCTTTTTACCCCTCCAAGTTTGTTGCCGGCAGCGTCGGAAAAATTATACTGCGCCGAAAAATCGATCACCCGATCAGCATTGATTGCATAGGCTAATTCGGTTTGTTCCAGGTCATTAAATACCTTGATCTCTTCCTTAAGTTTGAATACTTTTTGACGTACGTAGAAGAGCAGGTTTCCGGCGGAATCGGTCAACGACATTTGGGGTGCAAAAGCGACGATCTTGAATGAAATGAACAATGGATATTGCATTAGTATTTCTCCTTCTTTCGGGTAGTCCAATCAGCTTTTTGATTTTAGCACAAATTGTACTGGTCCCTTAGCCTTACCTTCAACCGGGTCTGCCATCGGGCGCAAATCAAAGGAATTGGACGTCTTCTTTGGTCTTTAAGCTTAAGGAGACTTTTCAAGTAGTTGCAATAATTCAGCAGCAAGAGATTGAAATAGGTTTGTTTTCTTAAACTAATAACGGTATACTCAACTGAAAATTGCTGGTAGAAGAGCATGAAGGATGAAAATGAATACTCATCAAATAGCAACATTAGCAGGCGGGTGCTTCTGGTGCCTTGAGGCAATCTATGAAATGGTAGAGGGGGTTGAAAATGTGGTTTCCGGGTATGCCGGGGGGAGCGCTTCCAAACCAAGCTACGAGCAAGTCTGCAGTGGAACATCTGGTCACGCTGAGGTTGTTCAGATCACCTTTGACCCAGCTGTTGTTACTTTAAATGAACTGCTGGGAATCTTTTTCACGATCCACAATCCAACCACACTCAACCGGCAGGGTGGGGATGTTGGAACGCAGTACCGCTCAGGAATCTTTTTTCATAACCCAGCTCAGGAAGAAGCTGCTAAGAAAGCAATTGATCTGGTAGCTGCCGAAGGTATTTGGGACAATCCAATCGTTACCGAGGTGGTCCCGCTTGAAAAGTTCTTCCCTGCTGAAGACTATCATCAGAGCTATTTTGCGAATAACCCAAATCAGGGCTACTGCCGCGCGGTGGTTTCTCCCAAAGTGATTAAATTCCGGGCGCGATACAGTCACCTCTTAAAAAAATAGGCTGCAATATTTAAACAAGGAAATGTGTTTATGGTTGTCAAAAAAGAATTACTTGCTAATATCAAATGCTGGCTGTTCGATCTGGATGGCACAATTTATCTTGGCGATAAATTAATTAATGGGGCTTTAGAAATAATTGAGGTGATGCGGCATCAGCAAATCCCTTTTTATTTTCTGACCAACAATTCCTCACGCTCTCGAGAGGATTATGTCCAGAAACTTGCTGGATTGGGATTGGATATCCCTAAAGAGAAAATATTTTCTTCCGGCCAGGCTGCCGCTCTATACCTGCAAAAAATTAACCCAAATGCAGAAATTTTTCTTGTCGGAACCCACTCTCTGGAAGAAGAGTTCATCCAGCATGGGTTTCAACTCACCGATGAAAATCCGGACTATGTTGTCCTGGGTTTCGATACTACTTTGACTTATAAAAAGCTGGAAAAACTTTGCCAATTTGTGGTTGAGGGGAAACCATACATCGCCACCCATCCTGACATCAACTGCCCAACAGAGACTGGTTTTATCCCCGATGTCGGTTCCTTTATCGCTCTGGTGGCTGCTTCAACCGGTAGAACGCCAGATACGATCATTGGTAAACCACACACGCCGATCATTGAAACGATTGTCGAGAAAACTGCGTATCGGCCTGAAGAGATCGCCATGGTTGGAGACCGGCTGTATACAGATATCGCACTGGGGGAGGCAGGAATTGCTACAGTGTTGGTCTTAAGCGGCGAGACGAAAAAGGAAGATGTTAAGGATTCCCCATTTAAACCAGACTTAATTGTTCAGGATGTCTTCGAGCTTCTCAAGATTCTAAAATAGAAGTTAATCTTTAAAAAAAACGAGGAACCGATCGGTTCCTCGTTTTTTCTTGATCGAACGAAGTTCGATTTGATCCTATCGAGCAGCAAGCTGCTCGATAGGATTGTTGGATGTTTTGTCGAATCCTAATTGGGGTCAACGTTGTGGGCGATAACGATACCGACAGAGGCAATCGTGACATTGCCGCAGCTGTCGACGACCTGGTAGGTGATGGTGTAGACGCGACCATCGCCGGTGCCAAGACGCTCGGCACGCAGTTGGAAAGTGTAGTCATCAATGATCACAATGTCTTCTTCGAGATTATTGTCATCTGGTTCATTGCTTGTCACTGAGACCAGGCTGACCGTCGTTTCACCAGATAGGTCGAGCACGTCTAGTGTCACGCTGACATCGAAGAGCTTGTGATTCGGCGGCCAGTCGGCGTCATATTCTGCGAAGACGGTTACCTCCGGCGGAACTGCATCACAAATCCCAACTATGACCGGGTCATGATCCGACGCCCGGTAGATCTCTGGCGTGTACAGGTAGGGCTGGTTGGAATCGTTGTAGTCCAGAGCTGTCGGTTCGTCGGCATTAATGTGCCAAACATCAAGACCGGTGACACGGGAGGTCAGCTCGGGGGTGGATAAAGCGTGATCGAGGTAGCCCTTCTGTCCATAGTAGACATAGGAGTAAGCGCCTGCGCCCTGGAACAGCTCGACCAGGTTGGTGTAGCCATTGGACTGCAGGGCGGCGATTGGATCTTCCATTGCGTAAGAGTTTAAGTCGCCGATGATCATGAAATCGGGGTCGCTGCTGCCGGTTGGGTCTCCTGCAAGCCAAGATGCCATTGCGATTGCCGCACTGGTGCGGGTCAGGTTGCAGTTCCCCTGACCGTCGCCGGTGTCAGGATCGCCAAGGTCCGCACAGGGCGAACCTTTCGATTTGAGGTGGTTGACCACTGCAGTGAAAACTTCTCCAGTTTGATGGGTGAAGGTTTGGGCCAGCGCCGGCCGGTTCTTCTCGTCGTTGAAAGTCGGATCAACACTGCCGTCCAAAATGGCTGGACTGCCCAACGTCGTTACGGAATCGGTCTGATAGATAAAGGCTACCTTGATTGCATCATCACCGATTGGGCCAGTATTGACGTAATCATAAGCGCCTGGACCGGCTGTCAGGTTGAGTCCGGCAATCAGGTCAATGATTGCAGCATCAGCATGATGGTTTTCAATTTCCATCAAGCCGATCACATCGGCGTCCATGGCGATGATCGCATTGATGATCTTGGTGCGCTGACGATTAAATTCATCAAGGCTGTCTGCCCCCCGGCAGTCCTGGTCCTGCGCTGGACCGCAAACTGGGGAGCCGTAGTCAATTGTTGAGAAGTAGTTGAGTACATTGAAGCTTGCCACCGTGATCGGTCCTGAGAGATCAGCGGGGGTTACCGGACGGATGTTTTCTCGTGTGAAGTTGACAGCCTCCGTTGGGTGAACTTCGTAATAACCGAAGCTGTAGTTCACCACCCCGGTGAGAGACGGAATCGTATCCCCGGCTCGTAGTGTATTGTCAGCTGCCATATAAGGAGCGGTAGCCGGGTAAGAGAGTGTGCTTCCATCTTCAAGCTGGATGCGGCTGCGATCATTGAGTTCTTGAAGTGCGCCTGCATCCGTACCTGGAAGCACAACATTTGTCGGGGTGTCTAAACGAGCAAAGGCAGAGAGATCAACTTCGCCGTACTGCCCCTGGGTGTAGTTGCCGGTGACATACAGTGTTTGCGGGATGTGGATCAACATGCCCTCGTATTGTTCCCAATCGGTAAGGCTGCTCACCGGCAGAGAAACTGCCGAAGCGCTTGCTGTTGCGGTTCCGCAAATTTCCATATTCGTAACGTTGTTAATTTCAGTTAAGCCATAGTATTCGGTGACCGTCCCCATCACGCGGACCTGGTCGCCGACATTGACATCCAGGAAACCGTAGTCAATCACGAAGATGCCTTCAGAAGTGAGCGGATCGCCATCAACTTCGCTGTCTTCTTCCTGCAGGAAGAAGCCGCGCAGCTGGTTGGAAGTATTCTGGAAATCACCGACCACCACGCCTTCGATCACGGCGATGTTGCCAACTTGAGGGCTGTCTGTGCCAGACCCCTGGATTGTGTGGATCGCGGTCGCAGGATCAAAGCAAAAACCAAATTCAACGCCACCGGAACCGCAGGGATTTTCTTCGCCAGGCGATGGGGCATATTGGGCGAAGGTGTTCGTGTTACGGGCGCCGCCTTCACCATTCGGGCAGCGCTGGCTTGAATCTGACCAGGAAGTGCCGTTAGCTGACTCGTTGACCTGAGGTTGTCCGGCATTGATCAGTGGCAGCAGTCCTGGATCGTTGCTGTCATTGGTGCCGTAAACCACTGCATCAATAAGATTGTCTGTGGAAACAGGGGTGTCGTTGGGGAAGTCCGCGCCATCGCCTAAAACAAGAGCTACTGCGTCAGCTCCGTTTTGCAGCCAGTAGATGTTCGTCACAACGATATCTGCTGTCGGGAGCCCTGTGCCGCCGATAACAAAATAACCTTCGGAGTTGGTGGTGTAACCATCGAGATCAAAAGCATCGCCATAAGATTTGTCGTCCGAGCCGTTGTACAAAACGATTGCCATCCCATCGAGTGGGGTATAGCCAACACCGCCATCGTACAGCTCGATAAACTCATCGACCTCTGTGCCAGAAGTGTCGGCGTCAATTTCATTGATTACTACATTGGGCAGGGGAATCTCAAATAAAATATCATTATCATCCCGGGGGAGGATCTTGAAGGCTCCATAACCATAGTCTACCGGACCAATCACCGCGGCGAGGTATTCTCCATTCGTCGGGGTATAGGTATAGGCGCCTTTGTCATCAAGAACAACATCTCCGCTGCCATCATTTACAGACCACTCACCGTATCCCAGGGCCTCGTTCGTGACTGTGACACCTTCCACGCGAACTAGCACGCTCTCGTATTGTTCTTGCGAGACACTGCCAGTAGGAACTACAACTGGAGCAGGGAGGGGGTTGCCAGATGAGACGATCGTGAAATCTGTTAAGCTGGCCAATTCAGTGAAACCGTAATACTCTTTGACCAACCCTGTCAGTCTGAGGTGGTCCCCGAGAGCAGGTCCGCTGGAATCGTAGATATAAAGTCCGCTCCACGGGCCGCCAGCCGGGTCTTCGATGAAGTAGCCGTTATAGAGAATTGCCGTGACAATCCCTTCGGTGGTTACATCTGCAGTTCCAGCGAGCGGGGAAGCGCCAGATGGATCGACAGTAAATTGAATATCATAAATCGGTGTGTAAGCCGGTGGGGCAATCTGGATATCAAAATCATCACGGGGCAAAATCTTGAAAACGCCATAGCTGTAATCCAGGGGGCCGATCACAGCTGAGAGGAAATCACCAGTCAAGGGAGCGTATGTATAGCTGCCCTTGTCATCGATGACGACGTCACCGGTGCCGTCGTCGACTGACCATTCACCGTAACCAAGATTGTCATTTGTTACGGTGACGTTGTTAACCTGTACCAGTACGCTTTCCCATTGTTCCTGGGAAACATCGCCGCTGGAGATCACACTAGGGCCAGGTACCGGGTTGCCGGATGAAAGCACCGCAAACTCGGTAAGCGTTGAAAGCTGTGTCAGACCGTAATATTCAGAAATTGATCCGGTGAGACGCAGGCGGTCGCCAACCATTGGCCCGCTAGAGTCAAATACAAATAAACCGTTCCAGGCGCCGCCAGCGGGGTCTTCAATGAAATAGCCGTTGTAGAAAACAGCGGTGACGATGCCTTCGGTGATCACATCTGCAGTCCCGGCAAGCGGAGAATCGCCTGAGGGATCGGCAGTAAATTGAATGTCATAAATTGGGGTGGTTGCGGGTGGGGCAGAAAGATGCCAGCCTAAACCGTCAAAGGTGTCGGAAGGATACCCAGCCCATTCGGTTGTGGGATCGAAGGCATCGGCGCCATTCGCATCTCCACTAATGATGCTGTCTGCACGTCGAAGGGTGTGGTTCTGGGTAGTCGTGTCGCCAGTGCCCCAATAGTAGCCGGGATCAGCACCAATCTGGCCAATCACATCCACAGCAACACCGTTTTTTAATAGAGCGACTGCGTCATCACCGTTGAAGAAATTTCCACCTGCGGCGAGATCGGCCTCGGCAAGTATCAGTGGATTCGCGGAGTCATCAGCCACTACAAAAACATCTCCATCAGCAATTGTGCCCGCTAATGCAATCGTATTGCCCGGGGTGGCGCTGCCATTAAAATAAATTTCAATCGTATAAACGCCGGTTCCGAGATCGATTGGGGAACCGGTGCCGTTAAATATCTCAACAGCTTTGTTGTAACTGGAGCCTTCTACATATTCGGAAAAGAACAATTCCGTGACACCCGGAACACCGCGGTGAGGCGCTGCGAGTGCTGTAGAACCAAGCAGGGAAAATACAAATAAAAGTACAAAGCTAATAAGTAATGACCTAGATAACCAATGTTTTCTAACCATCTTCAGATCTCCTTGATTTTTTTGTTTTTTGTAGTTTGGAATAAGCTCCTGGAGAAGCAGGAGGGCGTACCTGTTCGTCCCCTGTGATACAAATTTACTCGGTAGATAATTAACCTCCTCGATTTTTTTGAGAAAGGCGCTGTCAAATATTTTTTGATGTAAAGCGCCTGTTTTTATTCTAGAGCAAACCTAACAAAAATGCAAGGTTTATTGAACAGCTCGATTAAAATTCCAAAACACCTCCTTTTTAGTAGGGCCTAATTATGGGACAAGAAAATGACTACCCGCTGGACGGATTATTCTTGGCGTGATAAAATGTCGTTTGAAATTGCGGGATCGTCTAGTGGTAGGACGTCTGTCTCTGGAACAGAAAGCGGTGGTTCGACCCCACCTCCCGCGGCTTATAAAAAATCGCCATTTACGGCGATTTTTTTCTTGTTATCATAATTTAGCGTGGTTCGGATTATGGAAAACTTTAAAAATGGGTACAATTAGGGAGAAATCATTTCTCAATAGTCAATTAAAACTCAGTAGTCTTTTTTAGAAGTGGAGTAATCATTTCGCTCACTGATAGCTTCAGATACCTGTACTACGCGTGCGCGCATCTTCATGCCTGCTTCTTGTCATTTACAGGGTTGAAATTGATGCGATCCCTTCGTTTTTGTTTAACCAGCTGAATGGGGGCAGATCAATCCAGGGTTTAGATGGAGTGAAGTATTTAATACTTTTTTCTTAGTCATGTTTGATTTAAACAAATTTTTATGTATAATGGAATAGTCTGTAAACACGAGAAATACGATCAATTTCAACAAAAAAGAATTAATTAGATAGCAAGGCCAAAACAAACCCAGATTTTTCTAGCAGTTTATCTAGGAGTCGTTTAGTACTATGCCGCATTCAACAAAAATTCTAGATGTTGACAACATTAATCTAAGTTTTGGTGGTACACGGGCACTTACAGATGTAAGCTTTTCTGCGAAGGAAGGGGAAATCCTCGCAATCATCGGCCCGAATGGTGCTGGAAAAACCTCATTATTAAATTGTGTAAATAGTTTTTATAAACCTGATGAAGGAAAAATTACCTTCAATGGAAAAAACATTACATACACAGCACCTCATAAAATCGCCAGAATGGGAATTGCCAGAACTTTTCAGAACTTAGCATTATATGGCGGGTTGAGCACGTTGGATAACTTAATGGCTGCTCGCCACATCCACATGAAAACTGGGATGCTAGGAAGCATGATTTATTGGGGTTTCTCTCATCGCGAAGATCTTCAGCATCGCAAAGTTGTTGAAGAGATCATCGACTTTTTGGAAATTGAACATATTCGAAAATCAATTGTCGGCGCGCTTCCACACGGTCTCAGGAAACGAGTCGAGCTCGGACGCGCCTTGGCCCTGGAGCCAGCGTTATTATTGCTAGATGAACCAATGACGGGAATGAACCAGGAAGAGAAAGAGGATATGGCTCGATTCATCCTTGATATCCACGAGCTGGAAAATACGACGATCATGCTCATCGAGCATGATATGGGGCTGGTGATGGATATTGCGGACAGAATTGTTGTGCTCGATTTTGGCAGTAAGATCGCCGAAGGTACCCCGGAAGAAGTTCGTAATGACCCCATTGTCATTCAGGCTTACCTGGGAGAGGAAGTTCATTAAATAACTTTGTAAATAAGTCTCAATTTCTCCGGAGGATGATTTGTACGATACCCTGCCAAAAAATTTCCTTAGATTAGTCAAGAAATATGGTGATCAAAAAGTGGCGATTCGCCAGAAAGAATTTGGGGTATGGCAAGAATACACTTGGCAAGAATCATATGAAAACATACGTGATTTCACCTTAGGCTTGGTCAAGCTAGGTTTAGAGTTTGGCGAGCGGGTCACAATAGTGGGAGATAACGACCGCGAATATTTATGGGCCGATCTGGCGATCATGTCCGCCAGAGGGGTAGCGGTCGGTATTTTTACTGATTCTACTCCATCTGAAATGGAATACATCATCAACCATTCTGACGCTGTTTTTTCATTGGCTAAAGATCAAGAACAATGTGACAAGCTCCTCGAGATAAAAAACCAGTTAAGCAATGTAAAAAATGTTATTTATTGGGATCCACGCGGCATGTGGGCTTACGACGATGACTGGTTGATTTCTTATAAAGATGTTCAGGCTTTAGGCCGAGAATTACGCGAAGAAAAACCTGAATTATTCGAGCAGTTGGTCGAAGGTGGCAAGGGAGAAGATTTGGCCAATTTTTGTTACACCTCAGGAACAACTGGCCTGCCTAAAGGGGTGATGCTTTCACATGCTAATCTGATCGCTGCACGTGATTCTTATATTAATATCGATCCTCGATATGATACCGATAATGTCGTCTCTTTTGCACCACTGGCCTGGATTGCGGAACACACTCTGGCGGTCACTCCGCATGCGATGGATGGATTAATCGTCAATTTTCCCGAATCACCAGAAACGGTACAGGCAAATATTCGTGAGATTGCCCCTACCTTGGTTTTCTATCCCGCCCGGTTGTGGGAGGGGCTAACCGCGATGATCCAGATAAACATCACAGATAGCACCAGGATAAACCGCGCGTTATATAATTTGTTTTTACCGGTTGGTTACAAGGTTGCCGATAAGATATTTGAAAAAGAGCCTGTGCCATTCTTCTTGAAAATTGCTTATTGGCTGGGGAACATTTTGGTATTTCAGCCACTGCGAGACAAGTTGGGATTGGTAAATGTGCGATCTGCAATCACAGCTGGCGCGGCTCTCAGCCCGGACATGTTCCGGTTTTTTAGGGCGATTGGGATTAACCTGATTCAGGTGTTTAGTTCAACTGAAACGACCGCGGCTGGTACCCAACACCATCCTGGAGATGTGAAGTTTGCCAGTGTGGGTAAACCGCATGATGGCGTAAAAATTAAAATTACAGAACAGGGTGAGATTTGTATTGGGGGGGAAATAATCTTTATGGGTTATTTCAAGAATGAAGAAGCCACCGAAAAATCTCTTCGGACAGATGACAATGGGGTCCGTTGGTTTCACAGCGGCGATGCGGGATATATTGACCAGGACGACCATCTGATTTATCTAGACCGCCTAAATGACATGATCAAATTATCCAACGGCGAAAGTTTCTCACCTCAATTCATTGAGGGCCGGCTTAAATTCAGCCCGTATATCCGGGACGTAATGGCAGTTGGCGGAGAGGACCGAGAATTTGTGGTAACCCTGGTCAGTATTGACTTTGATAACGTCGGACGGTGGGCAGAAAAACGAGGGATTACCTACACTACTTATGTAGACTTATCACAAAAACCTGAAGTATATCAATTAATCCTTGAAGATATCCGCGGGGTCAACAGTACTCTACCGGTTGGGGGGGGAGTTCGCCGCTTCGTTTTAATGCATAAAGAATTTGATGCGGATGAGGCAGAGATGACCCGGACCCGCAAGCTGAGACGCCGTCATTTGGCAGAACAATACCAAGATTTGATCGATGCCATCTATACAGGGAATGACTCATATCGCGTGAGAGCAGACGTTCAATATCGCGATGGGCGTACAGGAATCGTTGAGACATTAATCCGGATTGAGGAAACTGAAATGGAGAAACTGAAAGTATGAATTGGCAGTTAGTACCCCAATTTACAATCACTGGGTTGTTAAATGGTGGCCCTATTGCCTTGATGGCCCTGGGATTGGTGTTGATCTTCAAGTCATCATACATGTTTAATTTCGCACAGGGTCAAATGATCTTGCTCGGGGCACTGATCACCTGGTGGTTTGCGATTGAACTGGAACTCCCGCTTTGGCTTTCGATCATTATCGCGATTTTGTTGATGGCATTGATCGGATGGTTAATTGATGCGATCACCTTGCGCCCGATGACTGGCCAGCCATTACTCTCAATGATATTAATGACCCTGGGGTTGAGTCAGGCCCTTCAAGGGATTGCTTTGTTGGTATTTGGTGGCACACAACGAAACTTCCCGCAAATCTTTCCAGCTGGACAGCCCTACAGGATAGCGATCCCTGGACTCGAGCGCGAATTGATCCTTAAACAAAACCTGGTCTGGTCTTTTGGAATCGCTTTGATTGGGCTGATTGTAATTGGTGCATTTTTCAAATATACCCGAACAGGGCTGGCTATGCGGGCTACCTCCGAAGATCATGAGCTTGCTCAAAGCAACGGTTTGAGGATCCGGCGAATTTTTGGAATCTCTTGGGCTTTGGCTGGGATTGTGGCGGCTTCAGGAGGGATATTGTTAGCAACTTCTAGCGGGTTGGATATGAGTCTTTCTTTAGTAGTACTTGCAGCTTTCCCCGCGGTTTTGCTCGGCGGATTGGATTCAATCCCAGGAGCAATTGTGGG
>JBDLJU010000077.1:0-12676 GCA_039714215.1 Chloroflexota bacterium
GCATACGCCCAGTAGAACTCGATCTGGGTAAATTCCGGGTTATGGGTGCGGTCAACGCCCTCATTCCGGAAGTCACGCCCGATCTCGTAGACGCCTTCAAAGCCGCCAACGATCAGGCGTTTAAGATACAGCTCGAAGGATATTCGCAAATAGAGGTCTTGTTTAAGCTGGTTGTGGTGGGTGACAAACGGTCGAGCCGCGGCCCCACCGTAGATTGGCTGCAAGATCGGCGTTTCAACCTCAAGGAAGCCCATCCCATCGAAAAAGCTGCGCAAAGCCTTGGTTGCCGCAGCACGCTTAAGGAAGATCTCACGCACCTCAGGGTTGACTGCCAGATCGGCATAACGCTGGCGGTAGCGGGTTTCCGGGTCGCTGAGGGCTGCATGGCGCACGACTTCCCCATCCACCTCCACATCTTTGGCCGCCGGCAGCGGGGTGATCGCCTTCGACAGCATGCTGAATTTTTCAACACGCAGGGAGGCTTCCCCGGTGCGGGTGCGGAATATCTCCCCGCTGGCCTGGATGAAATCCCCGAGATCATATTCAGATTTGAGCAGGGCGAGCTGCTCGTCGCCGATTTCGTTCTGGCGGATGAACAGCTGGATTCGCCCAAAGCCATCTTCAATATGGGTGAAGACCAGCTTACCCATCGGGCGCATCGAACGAATCCGCCCGACCAGGGTTGCCTGGATCGGTTCAGACCCTTCCTCCGCTTCCTGTTTTTCCAGGGCGGCTATCGCTTCAACGCTGGTATGCGTGCGCTCTGCCTCGGTGGGGTATGGATCAATCCCCTGCTCTCTCAGCCGCTGAACTTTTTCCAGGCGGGTTTGTTCAAGTTTAGATAATTGGCTATCGCTCATTGTTAGTATCCTCAAACTAGAATTATACATGTAAAAATCCCGCGCGAGACCTTGTGCGCGGGATTTATGGTTTCAACTTACCGGATAAAAATTGGTTACTTTACTTCAACAATCTTCACCGAAAACGCGCCAGAAGGAGCTGAGACTTCTACTTTTTGACCAGCCTTAGCGCCAAGTAGTGCCTGACCAAGCGGGGAAGCATGTGAAATCTTGCCATCGCGGGGGTTGGCTTCGGCTGCCCCAACAATCAGGTATTTCTCTTCGGTGCGGCGTCCTTCTTTGATAACAACAGTACTGCCAATTTCGACCAGTCCGTTCTTTTTCCGTGACTTTTTGATCACTTTCGCATTGGCCAAAAGCAGTTCCAGCTCACGGATGCGTCCTTCTACGAAAGATTGCTCGTTTTTAGCAGCCTCAAATTCAGGGTCTTCAACAAATTCCCCAAGGCTGCTTTCCGCGGCTTCATGCAGCCGGGCGGCAACCTCTTTGCGCTTGTCTGTGCGCAAAAATAATAGTTCTTCTTCCAATTTCTTGAAACCCTGTTTGGTTAAAAATTCAGGTGTCATAGTGCATACTCCTGTTGATAACAATTTTAATGCCCAACGCCAGCGGCATCAGGCTTAAAAACCCTGTTGATGATTTAAAATGCGACAGCAAGACCAAAAAAGTGACTTGGTGCTTACTGAGGCGCAAATAATAGCACAATTTTTCTTAGTTTGCAAGCAACTTGGGACAAATGTCCTAATATATTAACTCCCCTCTAATTTACTGCCCCTCAGACAGCCCTGGGATCGGTCCATAGCCCGGGGTGCAGACAATATCATAATATTCAAGCTCAATTGGTCTCACCTGCGCGGCATAGGCTGCGGCTTCTTTGCCCATCACGCGCACATTGTCGATCTCATAAATCACCTGGGACGGCCAGTAGCGCGGCAGCACCAAGCGGGGATCAAACATCTGCCCTTCGGGGAGATAAGAAGGTCGATGAGGATCCTTTTCGTCAGCAAGCGGGATCCAGTTAAACATCACCGGGCCGCGTGGATTGATCGTAAATCCCACCCGGTAGCCCGAGTAGCGGGCAAGCTGCACGCCGCGCTGGGCAAAACCGCCCCCCGGCCAGACATAACCGATCGGTGGTTTGCCGAAGTGCTGCTGGATCGCATCGATTGAGCCCTGCAATTCACCGATGATGAAATCATCGGAAGAATATTCGCTGATCATCGTGTTATGGATCACGCCGTGGGCTTGAAAATCAACCCAGCCTTCCTGCGCCAATCCTTCCATCTCAGCCCACAATACCGGCAAGGTTTCCGGATGGCTGATCCAGCCATTCACCACCGGCCAGTTGTAGGCATCGTAATAAGGGCGGAAGAAATTATTAAAATATTGGGCATAATGGCGGTCATCAGCAATCAGCACTACCGAGCGAGCGGGGATATAGCTGTTGTAGTCCAGGAAATTGGCGAGCTGTTCGGCGTTGATCGCAGTGAATTGTTGCTCATGAAGCGCATCCATCATGATTCGAAAATCACCCTGGGAAATGTCATCAGCTCCGTAATCACTGTCCTTCGAGATCGAGTGGAACATGATCACCATCACCACGGTCCCCGGAGCAGCATTCTCCGGGTTCCACTTCATCTGCAGATACTGGCAGGCGTCCTCAATGTAGATATGCGGGTAATCCAATGGGTTGAGATAGGAAGAAGTATAAATCCCAGGCAGCGCGGGCGGGGTGCGCACCGTGGTTGCGCTTGGCTGCAGAGTTTCGGTAGGAACCAGGCTAGGAATCAGAGTTTCGGTGGGGATTACTGCCAAGGTAGGTGGCAGCGTGGGCGGTGGAGCAGTCTGTTCCCCACAACCGGTAACTACGGCCCCCAAAATGAGCAAGCTGATCACAATAAAATATATTTTTAATTTCATCAAAACCTTCTTCTATTTCGAGCGAATGACTGGGTGATTATATCAGCAGACAAGCTGGAGAAAAGGTTCCTTACGGATCAGATTCTGAAATCACCACGCCGCCTAACTGGTCGCGGTACTGCTTCAAAGCTGTGCGCATCTGTTTCTCGCTGGTCCAGAAACTCGAAATCTGGGAAGAATAAGCCATGATTGCTTGCTGCCAGGTTGAAAGCGCTTTTTTGGGTACTGGATAAACCCGCTGCCGGAAGCCTGCAGGAAGCAGGCTTGGAATCTCCGCGGCATATTCGCTGGCGTAAGGATAGTCGAGATAATAGCGGATTGGTCGACGAAGCCGTTCGGCAGTCGCCCTGGTGATCAGATGATCGATGTGGTTGCCGAGGGTCAACGGGGCTACCAGGTTTGCCTCTGCCGGAATCGAGTTGGCCAGATCAATCACCAGGCGGTCGATGACGCGCTCGTCTCCGGGGGCAAGCCCATTGAGCACATCTTCCCAATTATTGTATAAGACCTGATTGGTCTTGGGATGCCGGCGGTAGACTGCATCGGGTACCGAAAAATGCTTGGCTTCCGCGCCGAGGATACTGAGCGCTTGCAGGTCTTCTTTACGGCGTTCGGTGACCACATGCTGGTCGGCGAGCCCCCATCGTTTATGCAGCACCTGAGCAAACATGGAGAGCTGTCCAGGAGGCGGTTCCCCCGAGCAGATCGTCCAGACATGGACCTGCTCACCTGCCCGGGTCTGCTGCCAAATCAGGCCTCCGCAGGAGAGCACGGCATCATCTAAATGAGGAGAAAGATAAATCCACACCATAACTAAATTATATCTCATTGCGATGAAATTTCTATACCCCCCAATCAGGGGGTATCCAGGTTTTTTTCGAAATCGAGCTGGCCAACTATTCTCACAATTAGGCTATAATAACCGGCGACTATGATCTTTGCACACGGAGACCCCGAGCGCCAGCGGCGCATCAGAACCATCCTTGGAATCGCGATTTTGGCAACCATCCCCTGCTACTGCAGCGGTTTGATTGCTGTGCGGCAGGCAGACCGCCGCCCGACCCCGACGATTGCGGCAACCGCCACTGAAATCAGCCCCACAGTGAGCGCCCCGACAGCCAGCGATACGCCGACAGCGACACCGACTGAGACACCCACCCTGACGACAACGGTCACCACCACGGTGACCCCGACGGCGACCACAACCAGCACCAACACCGTCACTGCAACGAATACGGCGACCGCCACCACAATCCCAACCGCAACGGACGTTCCCACCGCCACAAATACCCCGACAGAAACGCCGACGGATACACCGGTGCCGAGTGATACTCCCACGGAGACGCCAACAGAAACACCGACAGAGACACCCACGGAAACCCCTGAAGGGGGATAGGGACCGTGTTGATAGGAGAATAACCCCATATGGAAGACAGCATCAACCTTCTCAAAGACTTGGTCAAGGTGCCAGGATTGTCCGGGCACGAAAAACCAATCAGAGAAGCCCTTACCAAGCGGTGGACACCGCTGGTGGATCAAATCCAGGTGAGCAAGCTTGGCAGCCTGCACGGCTTGCGCAAAGCAAACCGCCCAGGTGAGGGGCACAGCCTATTAATTGCCACCCACATGGACCAGATCGGCCTGATCGTTACCCAGATCGAAGCTGGCCTGCTGCGGATCACTGAACTAGGCGGGGTTGACCAGCGCACGATGCCCGGTTCAGCCGTCATGGTACACACCGAATCGGGCGATCTTCCCGGCATGGTTGTCCAGCCGCCCAACCACACACTTCCGGATGAGATCGCCTCTAAAGGCGTGCCTCTGAAATATTTATGGGTAGATACCGGCCTGCCGCAAAAAGCAATCGAGAAGAAGGTGCGCATTGGTGACCTGATTTCCTTCAGCGTGCCTGCCTTAGAGATGGGGGGCGGATACATCTCTGCACCAGGTTTAGATAACCGGGCATCCGTAGCCGCCCTGACAGAAAGCCTCACCATGCTGCAAAATCGCCAATCCAGCTGGGACGTTTGGGCAGCCGCGACAGTCCAGGAGGAAGAAAGCATGTTTGGGGCACAAACCTCAGGCTTTGAAATCCGCCCCACATTGGCCGTGGTTGTTGATGTCAATTTTGGCAGCGGTCCCGGCTCACCAGCCCACAAAACCTTCGAGATGGACAAAGGACCCACTTTTGATTTTGGTCCCACCACCCACCCCAAGCTCTACCAGGCTTTTGAGAAAATTGCCAAACAGCACGAAATCCCCTACCAGCGCTGTGTGTATCCCCGCTCTTCTGGCACAGATGCCGAGAAGCTGCAGCTGGTCGCAGAAGGGATCCCCACGATGCTGCTCGGCATCCCGATTCGCTATATGCACACCCCGGTAGAAATGGTGCAGATCAAGGACATTCAACGCGTTGCCCGTCTGCTGACCGTTTTCATTGAGCAGCTAGATGAGAAGTTTATCGACTCCCTGCGCTGGGACGAAGAAAGCGAGGCAGGCAAATGAGCAGCAGCCCGGCAATTTCCCCCAAGAAAAATTGGAAAAAACCCGCGATCGGCTCAAGGGAAATAAAATTATTAGAGAAACTCTCCAATGCCTGCGGAGTAAGCGGCGATGAAGGCGCAATCCGCAAGCTGGTCCTCAACGAGATTCGCCCGCTGGTCGACGAGATCGAGTTTGATGCCGTGGGGAATATATTGGCGGTCAAACACGGCAAAGGCAGCAAGCTGCCAAGAGTGATGCTCGCCGCCCACATGGATGAAGTTGGCTTCATGCTGACCCACGATGAGGGCAAAGGGATCTTCCGCTTCGAGCTGGTTGGCGGGATCGACCCCCGCCAGCTGCCCGGGAAGCAGGTCTGGGTAGGACCCGACCGCCTGCCCGGTGTGATCGGGATGAACGCGTTCCATCTCTCATCTGCCAGCGAGAGGTCATCAAAACCAGAACTCAACAACCTGCGGATCGATATCGGTCCGGCGCATGCCAAAAAAGTAAAAACAGGCGACCGGGCGACCTTCGCCACCAGCTTCCTGCGCACCGGTCCCAGCCTGCGGGGCAAGGCCCTCGACGACCGGCTGGGGGTCACCACCCTGATCAGCATGCTGAGAAATGCCCCAGAGAACATAGACTTACTGGCAGCCTTTACAGTGATGGAGGAAAGCGGGCTGAAAGGCGCCGCTGTGGCAGGCTACACGCTCAACCCAGACATGGCGATTGCCCTGGACTGCACCCCTGCCTTAGACCTGCCTGTATGGGACGGCAGCGAAAACACGCTCTACCGCTCGATCCCCAACCAGGGACCGGCGATCTATGTCGGTGATGGTTCAACCCTCGGCGACCCACGCCTGGTCAATTTGCTGCGAGCTGCAGGCGATGCCTACAAAATCCCCTACCAGATCCGCCAGCCGGGCGGAGGCGGCACCGATGCCGGCACAATTCACCGCCAGCGTGCCGGGATACCGTCGATCTCAATGTCTGTGCCGGGTCGCTACCTGCATACCGCCATTTCAATCGTGCAGCTAAAAGATTGGCAGCACAGCGCGGCATTGATCCATGCCGGCCTCTCGCATGTCGATACCAACTTATTGAAGAAGCCGAGATAGATCAAATCAGAGAGCAAGCTCTCTGATTTGGTGCAATCGAACTTCGTTCGCTCAACAAAAACCTGAGCGTTTTAAGCGCTTATTTCTAGTACAATCACTGCAAGGAGCACCATATGAAAGCCTTGATCGAAAAATTAGTCAGCGTCCCCAGCCCATCTGGTTATGAAAGCGGGATCCGCGATGTGATCAAAGAAACTATCAAACCATTCGTAGACCAGGTAGAAGTGGACGCCTTAGGAAATTTAATCGCCCGCAAGGGAAAGCAGGCCGCCAACGGCAAGCGGATCATGCTTGCCGCGCACATGGACGAGATCGGAGTGATGGTTACCCATGTCGACGAGCAAGGCTATGCCCGCTTCACCAACCTCGGAGCTGTTTTCCCACGGAATACTGCCGGCGGCAGGGTGCGGTTCTTAAACGGCGCCAGCGGCGTGATCGGGATGGAACCGCACACCAGCGCTTACAGCGTGCCTGCCTTGGCTAAAATGTTCATCGACCTTGGCGTGGACAGCGCCAAGGACTGCCCCGTACAGATTGGGGATGTGGCGGTTTTCGAGCGGAAATTTGAGGAAACCAACAACCGCCTGGTTGCGAAAGCGATCGACAACCGTGCCGGTGTGGCGGTCCTGATCGAGACGCTGCGCCAGCTGAAAAATGGCCCCAATGAAATCGTGGCGGTCTTCACCGTGCAGGAAGAGGTCGGAGCACGCGGCGCTCAAACTGCTGCCTATGGTGTTGACCCCGACCTGGGCATCGTGATCGATGTCACCGTGGCAGCGGACACCCCGAAAAACACCCTCACCCAGGTGAAGCTAGGTGGTGGACCGGCAGTGCATATCAAGGACATCGGGTCAATCGCGACCCCTGAAGTGTCCGCCTGGATCACGAAAAACGCCAAACAGGCAAAAATCCCCACCCAGGTTTCGATCCTTACCGGTGGGTACACCGATGCACGCTCAATTCAGCCCAGCCGGGGAGGCGTACCCACGGGCGGAATTTCAATCCCCTGCCGGTATGTACACACACCCTCCGAGATGGTCGATCTTGATGACCTGCACGCCTCGGTAAAATTACTCACTGCGATGTTGTCTAAAACGGTAATCTTGTGAAAATAAAACAAATACTCCCACTTATCCTCCTCCTGGCGGGGATGTTTCTGCTAAGCGGCTGTGCGGCAGTCACCGAATTCCTCACGACCGCGACTCCGCCCGCCTTTGTACCTACCCCTACCCTGGAACCGACCGCAACCCCCGGCACCCTGGGTGTCGACGCCCCGATCACGCTGCAAATCTGGCTGCCGCCGGAATTTGATCCCAACGCGGATTCAGCCGCCGCCGAAATCCTGCAAGCCCGCCTCGACGAGTATTCCCAGCTGCACCCCGGTGTCCGTGTTGAAACCCGGGTGAAAGCGTCCAGCGGTCCTGCCGGGCTGATCGAATCATTGAGCGGAGCAGACACTGCTGCCCCGTTAGCGCTGCCAGATTTAGTGCTGCTCTCCAGCAGGAATGCTGAAGTGGCCGCCGACCGCGGTCTGATCTATCCGCTGCAAATGGAGCTAGATTTTTCCCCCGAAAATGACTGGTATGAGTTTGCTGAAGAGCTGGCAGGCGGAGAAACCACCTGGGGGATCCCTTTTGCAGCCGATGGACTGGTGATGGTCTTCCGACCCAGCCAGACTGAAAATCCGCCGGCGAACTGGAATGACTTTTTCGAATCGGGGCAAAGGTTGATGTTTCCCGCCGCGGAGCCGCAGGCGCTGCTAACCACCCTGCTGTACCTATCAGAACAAGAAGCGGCCAGCAGCCTGGCAGAGCTGAACCTCGAGGCGGCCAGCTTAGAGGGTGTGCTCCAGTTTTACCAGCAATCGCAGGCCAGCAACCTGATGCCCTACTGGCTGACCCAATTGGACAGCGACCAGAGTGTCTGGGATGCCTACCTGGAGAACCAAACCGAGCTGGCAGTGACCTGGATGAGCCGCTATTTGCAGCAAGCACCGGAACATCTCTCTGCGGCGATGATCCCAACAAGCAGCGGAGTGCCCTTCACCCTCGCCACTGGATGGATCTGGTCGGTGACCAGTCCAGGTACAGACAGGCAAGCCGCTGCCGAAGATTTGGCCCTGTTCCTTTCTGAAGCGGGCTTCAGCGGCAGTTGGACTCAGGCAGCAGGCTACTTACCGGCACATCCCAGTGGCTTAACCAGCTGGGAAGCAGGCCCCAATCAGTCCCTGGCCAGCATTATCCTTCCAGCCGCTTTTCCTGCGCCAAACTACTCCACCCAAATGACCCTCGGGGCTGCCTTTCAACCAGCCGTAGCGGCAATCTTGAAACAGGAGCTCGATGCCGCTCAGGCCGCCGAGGCAATCATCGCCCAGCTGACCAACGATTAAATATAACCAGAACGCCCGTTCTGTTTGCTGCTTGACTTTCGATGATGACGGTGATATTATCCCGACCCGGAGACCGTAATGCCAAAAACAAATCAAGATCCCCTGACCCAAACCCCCGAAAATCAGCCCCCTGTTCCCTCCCCTGCTCCTGAGCCAGACCGGACCGAAGCCCCAGGCGACGGCAAGTTCCGCCAGTGGTGGGAAGTGGTCCAGGAGCGCGGCTTTGGCGAGCTGGTTACCCGGGCAGGCTCACATATCTTCACGATTGCCATGGTTTTGGTGATCGTCTTTGCGCTTGGAAAATTTTATCTCAACAACGTGCAGCCAAACTCCGCGGCAACCGCCGACTCAGCAGCAAACGGCGACCCGCTGGATGCTCTTGGCAATGGCAGCGGAGGGGCAGTCGAAGAAATCGTCCTCCCGGAATACATTAAACCAGATGCGGCCTATGTGTGGGGCAGCGATGGGATTGACCGCCAGGCTGAACCGCTCACGGTGATCCCCTCTCGTCCGCGCACGGATGTGAGCCTGTATGAAGTACAGGCGGGGGATAACCTGTTTACCATCGCAGAGCAGTTTGGGATATCACCTGAAACAATTCTGTGGAGCAATTACGATACACTTCTTGATAACCCAGCTACCTTACAAATAGGAATGACCCTGCATATCCTTCCTGTAGATGGGGTCTACTATCGGTATAATGCCGGTGAGAGCCTCACAAGTATCTCGATTGCTTTACGCACTGAGGTGGAGAAAATAATTGAATACCCTGGCAATGGGTTAGACCCTTATGAAACTGACCCTGATGACCCACCGATCCCTGACGGCACCTGGTTGATCATCCCTGACGGGGAGCGCGAATTAGCCGATTGGGGTCCACCGGCGATCAGCAGGAGCAACCCTGCTTCTGCGGCCTACTATGGCGGTGGTCACTGCGGCGCAATTTACGAAGGACCGGTGGGCTCGCTTAACTTTATCTGGCCGACCCCCGCCACCTACCTCTCCGGCTATCATTACTCGCCGGGGATCCACGAAGCGATCGATATCGGGGGCAATGAAGGCAACGCCATCTGGGCGGTCGATACCGGCGTGGTGGTCTATGCTGGATGGAGCGAGTACGGCTACGGCAATATGGTCGTGATTGATCACGGCAGCGGCTGGCAGTCCGCTTACGCTCACCTGCAGTACTTCTACGTCGGCTGCGGCGAGGCTGTCTACCAGGGAGCGACAATTGGCGCATTGGGCAATACCGGCAACTCCAGCGGCGCTCACCTGCACTTTGAGCTGCGCGGACCTGGCGGGCGGGTAAACCCGATGGATTATTTGATCCAATAACCGATCCGATAAATAATATCGAGCAGCAAGCTGGCGGGATGTTTAAACCTCCAGCGCCTGCTCAAAAGTGTTAGAGTTAGATTGACCACCCTGGTTCCCATGCTCCCACATGGGAACCTTTCCTGTTCTGCTCTAATAAAGAATAAAAGCCCCTACACAAAACAAGGCAGATATGCTAAACTTGCCTACTGTGAAGCTGATTCTTGAGCAATACACGCTTGAGAATTCAAGATACTCAGCTCACTTTTCCGCCCCTGACAACCGACGCTGGTGCAGGGGTAATCCCGAGGAAAGGAGGAACAACCTATGCGTCAGTATGAATTGGCTTTAATTATCCATCCAGACCTGGAAGAAGCAGCTTTCAAAGAAATGCTCGACAAGGTCCAGGAGTGGATCAAAAGCGCAGGCGGCAAAGTTCTCAAAGTAGACCTTTGGGGCAAGAAAAAATTGGCCTACGAAATTCGAAAACAAACTGAAGGTCAGTATGTCTTCTTGGCAACCGAAATGCCCCCGGTATTTTGCTCTGAGCTTGAACATAATCTTGGCCTGCAAGAATCGGTGATGCGCTACATGATCATTGCCGACGATGGCGAGCAGGAACCTGAAAAAGAAGACGAATAATATCGAGCAGCAAACTGCTCGATATTATTAAATCGAAATTCGTTCGATCAAATAAAAGCAGCGAGATCATCAATCGAGTTTTCGGGGAGGGCGACATGAGTAGAGGATTGAACAAAGTCCTGATCATCGGTCATCTCGGACGAGATCCAGAAATGCGTTATACACCTTCTGGACGCCCGGTGACCACCTTCAGCGTGGCAACCAGCCGTAACTGGAACACCGCCGACGGTGAAAAACGAAGTGAAACTGAGTGGTTCAACGTGGTTTCATGGGGAAGCCTTGCAGAAATTTGCAAACAGTATCTCAGCAAAGGCCAGCAAGTCTACATCGAAGGCCGCCTGCAAACCCGCCGTTGGGAAGATGATGACGGACACCGACGTTCTTCTGTCGAAATCGTCGCCAAGGAGATGATTATGCTTGGCGAGCGGAAGAAGAAGAATACTCAAGACGGCGAGCCGTTAGATGAAAATGCAGATGCATTTGACTCCAATGAAGTGCTCGACGAGGAAGATGAGTTCCCCTTCTAACCGAGGCTCTTATGAAGATCTCAGCAACCCAAACTGATCCTGTTTTGATCAGAAGGAGTAATACATATGTCAACCAGTAGCGGTCGACCTCCGCGCAAAGGCGGACGACGCAAATATTTTTCCCGCCCGCGTGTCTGCCAGTTCTGCTCAGACCCGAGTGTGAAAATCTATTACAAAAACACCTCGCTTTTATCTGGTTTTGTTAACCGCGAAGGCAAAATCCGCCCTCGCCGACAAACCGGCACCTGTGCAAAACATCAGCGCAAAGTGGCAATCGCAGTCAAGCAAGCCCGTCATATGGCCTTGCTGCAGTTCTCAGGGGAAAAGCTTAACTAACTTTCTCCAATAAATCCAGGCCATAGGGATTAATCCCCTATGGCCTCTTTCAAAGGGAATATCGATGGCAAAAAAACAATCCCATGCTACTCTCGGAAGAGTAGGACGTGTAGAACGAGAAAAACGGATCAACCGGATCATCCGAATTTCAATGATCGCCTTGCTGGCGGTTGTTGCTGCGGTGGTGATCGGCGGGTTGGTCATTGATAAATTTATCACCCCGGCCAAAGTGGTCGCCACCGTCTTTGGCGAAGAGATCACTGTTGGAGAATTCCAGATCCGGGTGAAAATGCAGCGAGCCAACATGGTCGCCGAGCATGACCAGTACTACCAGCTGATGTCTCAGATTGAAGATCAAGCCAGCCAGCAGCAGTACGCCAATATCATTGCCCAATATGAGTATCAGCTAGAAGCCCCCGAGATTATCGGGGAATCGACCCTCAACCAGATGGTCGATGATGTGCTGATCAAACGCGAAGCCCTTGCCCGCGATATTGAGGTAAGCGATGCTGAAATCACCGAAGCCATACAAAGTGTCTTCGGCTACTTCCCCAACCCCGAGGTTCCTGAAAAACCAGCAGAAGATGGCGCAGAAGCCCTCCCCGCAGCTCCGGTACCCACCTCGATCACCGAGGAAGAATACCAGACACAGATGGATGAATACCTCGACAGCAATTCAAAATACGGCGTTGACGAAGTCGTGATTTACCAGATCATTGAAGCAATGCTCTACCGGGAAAAACTCACTGACCTGCTCGCCGAGGGGATCAGCACCGAGGAAGACCAGGTCTGGGCCCGCCACATCCTGGTGGAAGACGAAGAAACCGCAGAAAGTATTTTGGTCCGCCTTGAAGAAGGTGAAGCCTTCACTGCCCTGGCTCCAGAGCTTTCCATTGACCCAAGCGCGGCCAGCAATTATGGCGACCTTGGCTGGTTCAATGCCGCCACAATGATCCCAGAATTCAGTGAAGCTGCCTTTTCAGCGGAAGTTGGAGATATTGTCGGCCCAGTGGAAACCACTTACGGTTTCCATATCATCGAGATCATGGGGCACGAACACCGCCCGATGTCGGAAGATGCGCTCAA
>JBDLJU010000078.1:0-12149 GCA_039714215.1 Chloroflexota bacterium
GGTGATCTGGAAGTAGACCGTGTCGTCAGTCAAGACAGTCACTGCATCGAGCCAGTTGGTGTTGTCGGAAGAAACCTTCTTTTCAATGGCGATGCCTGGAGTGAGAGCGGAGTAAGCTGCGGTATCCGTGACCGCAGGATCGGTCTCGTCGCTGTTAGCAGAAGCGGTGTTTGTGTACGGGCCGCCGTCCACAGCAATCACCGAGCACAGGTATGTCCAGGTCTCGGTGGTCTGCAGGATGCTGTCGCCGTTATCGCCGGAGTCGAATGCCAGGGTGCCAGAGCACATGTCGTCGTCAACCACGATGTTGGTCAAATCAACCGCGCCTGGATTGGAGACCAGGATGCGGAAGTTGACCGTATCGCCGGTCAGCACGGTGACAGTTTCACCCCAGGTGCCAGCCACCGGGTCATAAACTTCTTTGGAGATCGCGATCGCCGGGATCAGGGAAATATCCTCATCATCGACCGGATCTTCTCCAGGGGGTGTGTCGGCATCCTGGGCAGCGGTGCCGTCATCGTCGATCAGGCCGGTCTGGGCGCTTGTCGCTGATGCGGTATTGCTGTAAACACCCTGAGGTGTGGTCGCGTCAATATCGACAACCACTGTCAGGGTGACTGATCCACCGGGGTTGATGCTCCAACGACCGCAGCTGAAATCATTGAGATCGCCATCTGCGGGTTCAGGAGCAGATCCATCAACACACTCATCGACAATAAAGGTTGCGCTATTTTCTACGTGAGAGATCGTGGCATACGTCCAGGTCCAACCTGCTCCGGAGGGAAGTACATCTGAAACGGTGATATCGGAGAGCGCCTGGGTACCTTCGTTGCGCACGACAATCGTGTAGCTTCCCTGGCCGCCAGCAACTCCCAGTGGGGTGGTGGTGTCTTTGTCAATCGTCATCACCCAGGTGAGCTGGTAATCTTCCACTTCACCATTGTCTGCGTAACCAGAATGGGAAATAGAGGGGAAGAAGGGTTCTGAGCCAAACAAACGGAAGCGGGCATACAGATCGAGGGCAGTCGGATCCCCGGTCCCGGCAAAAGTTTCTGCGGGGATATCGAAGGTGATCGGGACTGCGCCGGTTGAAACCGCCTGGCTGGTGATCATCTCACCGCTGTCAGAGAAATCCCCGTCACGGTTGAAGTCGATCCAGCCGATCAGCCAGCCGTCACCGACAACATCAACAGAAACCTCTCCGCCAGTGCCTGCCGCGGCGTTATAGGTGCCGTTACCCCACACGCCTACAAACGAGACGCCGTCTTCGTCATCTCCGCTGGCAAGATCGTCACCGCTTGCATCGGTCGTTGGCGCGCCGTTGCTTTCGGCATCCACACTGGCGCCGAGATATAAACTACCAGAAATTGCATGGCGGGCGCCGTCAGGCGAGTCAGTCAGCACGGTGGAATACGAAATTGGCAGGTCGCCAAAGTCTAACAATTGGTTATTGACAAAGGCGAAATCGCGGTTGTCCACATCACTTCCGCTGAGGGTAAATTCTTGATAGGCGGAAACCACATCACCATCTGCTGCTGTTGTGCCGACCACGGTAGTGGTGGGTGGACTTACTGAGGCACCAGTGGTGGTCAGGTCAAGGTTGTCTTGAGGAGCGCCGATGGCTACCACGTAGGTGAGCCCGTCGGGTAGATTACTGAAGGAATAATCGCCATTCACGTCAGTGGTCGTCGTGCCGACCTGGGTGAGTACCCCAGCATCGTTGATGTACAAATATACGATCTCCCCAGCGAAGGGGCTCTCGTTTGCGCCTACACCAGAGGTATCCAGATCGCAGACTCCGTCCTGGCTGCTGCTGTCATCCAGACAGACTGTACCGCTGATATTGAGTGTGCCTGTGTAGGTGTATCCAAAATCAGCATCCAGGCTGCAGTCTGTGCAGGCAGCGCCGCCTAAGGCGGTGACTGTTCCGGTGCTGTCAATTGCCAGGGTGGTGCTGTGATCCAAGGTGCCGTCAGCATCGTAAGATGCGACCACACTTGCCGGGAGGTCAGCAGTATCGACGGTGATGGTCCAGGTGGCTGTGCCGGAATCTGCAAAAATTCCATTGAAATAGTAGTAGCCATCAGAATCGGTGGCGACTGTGATGCTTGTACCAGCTGGATATTGGACACCATCAACCCAGACCGCATCTGTGGTGGTGGCGGTCACATCGACAAAGCTCAAACCAATTTCACCGGCATCCTGAACGCCGTCTGCATTCTGGTCGAGCCAGACATAATCGCCGAATGAGCCGGAGGGTTGGTAGCCAAAGTCTGCTCCAAGGAAGTTTGTCCCAGGATAAATATCAGTGGCTACCTGGTTGTCGCAGTACAGCCAAAAATCTGCCCATGGTTCGGGGGTGGTGGTGCAGGCCAGTCCATCCGCATTTGGGTCGGCGGTCAGGGTTGAAGTTTCCACCGGTGAGCCTGCGCCGGTATCCACCACAACCACGTAAGCTTCACCATCTGCATCGGTGGGGATCCCGGTGATCAGGTAATGCCCATCAGCATCGGTGATATCTTCAGCCAGATAGGTGTCTCCGGCGTCGTAGATGCCGTTGTCATTGACATCGTTGTAGACAGTCACGGTCACGCCCTCGATGCCAGGCTCGCCGAAATCTTGCTCGCCGTCGCCGTTGCTGTCCCAGAAGATGGTGTCTCCCACTGCGCCAGGTTCGTAAAAACCAAAGTCCGCAGTGAGTACATCGGCACCGGCGATGGTGACTGCATACCCGACCGGTGTGCTGGGATTGAGATCATTGCCGAATGCGTCCAGGGGCATCTGTGGGTCAGCAGTATCAACATATACCTGGTAGTCGCCGTTAGGCAGGCTCTCAAACAGGTAGCTGCCATTGCTGTCTGTCTCAGTGGTTGCTACAGTTACCCAGGTGCCGTCACCGTTGAGGTCTACCTGCAGGTAAACGGTGATCGCCGGGATGCCATCTTCAAGCACGCCGGATTGAATCCCGTCTGCATTTTTATCCAGCCACACGGTATCGCCGATCGCGTAACCGCCGTAAGGTTGGTAAGCAAAATCCTGGTCGAGATCATCATCGGTGCCGTTAATGTATGAGGTGCCGATATTGTCGCAGGTTGAGCATACCCCGCTTTGATCGGGGTCCAAAGTTTGCATCACCAAACCTGCGGGGAAATCGGGATCGGTGATATCCACTTCCACGGTATACGCGCCAGCAGGGTAATCCTCGAATAAATAATAGCCGTTCAGATCCGTGGTGACTGTCTCTACCAGGGTGCCGGAAGGGTCATAAAGGTGAACATCGACATTTGGGAGACCTTCGTCAACCCCGATATCAAAGTCGCCTTCGCCGTCCCAATCGTAGAACAATAAATCGCCGATATCGGAAGTTGTTCCGTCTGGGGCAGGATAGCCGAAATTGACATCGGTGATGTGGGTATTTCCAATGATCTTCCCAATAAAATCGCCATCATCCATATTCAAGAACAGATCGTTAGAGGCATTATCACAGATGGTGCAAACGCCGGGTTGTTCATTGATATCACCGGTTTGTCCAGTTGTGCCAACAATGGTGCTCTCGTCAACCTTGACAATGTAGTACCCGGGGGCCAAATTTGTAAACGAATAGGAGCCATCTGCCGCGGTATACTGCGCATCGATCTCAATAATCCAGGCGCCGTATTCAGAGCATTCCTTCATGTTGCCCGTATCCTGGACCAGCTCACCGGTTGAGAGGTCTTTACAGGCATAGAGTGAGACTTTTACGTTTTCAATTAATAAATCATCGCCAATTTCGTAACCAATCGCTCCCTGCCAGCCATCTGGAATGAGATCGTTATCATCCCAGACCAACCCGGAAATGGAACCGCTGGTGGGTAAAGCAGCAACGACTGTGGTCAGGGCAGTATCTGATACCGGGCTGTTCGCCGGGCGGCCGTCAGAATATTCTGCGCCGGTGCTGGTGGCGGTGTTGATTGAATCGGTGACGATCGCGTCTGCCTGCAGAGATACCGAAATTGTTTTGGTCTGTCCAGGGAAGAGTGGGCCAAGGTTGTCCCAGGTGATTGAGCCTGTACCTGTGCTGCTCTCTATTGGAGAAGCAGAAACGAAGCTGAAGTAGCTCGAATCGAATGTATCCGTCAGCGGTACCGGGTTGAGAGCGTTCTCAGCGCCGCTGCAGGTCTCGTCAGTGGTGATGATGAAACCAGCCGCATCCAGATCGATATCACCATCTGCGCCTGCGGCTTTTACCTCGAGCTGCAGCTCCATCAGGTCAGCCGTGAAATCAGACCATGCCCAGCCGGCAGTGCCGGTAACGGTGAGGGCATCGAGCGTGCCGGTAATGAAATACTCCGTCCCGGTTCCGCCGGTAAAATAAGTGGGATCGTTGCCTAAATATTGAATCGTAGCCACTTCGGAATCTGCATAATAGACCGCGATATTGAATTCTGCACTCGGGTCGAGGTTGGTTCTTTCATGCACGTTGAAAACATATTCAACCTGGGTGATCGTGCCGCCCATGTTGCCGATATTCATCCCGCTGAGCCCAATCGTGTCGGCGTTATCGGACATTACAGAGAAGGCAAAATTCTCATCCGGGCGGCCGATGGCGTTCTCAGGCCATTTCCATTGTGAGTTGATTGGACCACCGCCAGCGGGGATTTCACCCGATGTGGGGTGCACATCACTGGTCCATACATAATATTCGCAAAGTTTGGTTGCTCCCGTGCCGTCGCCGGGGAGATTGTTGCTGACCTTGATTGTGTAGGTAACCGGGTCACCGACCCGGATCGTGCCGGTTGATTCCAGGGTTTTTTCTACAGATAACGCAGGTGCAAAACCAAAGTCCAGACCCGTTTGGGTGACCCCGGTTGCAGAGATGTGGGTGGAATCAAGATCCGCTGAGCGGGTGGCAGGGGTGGTATTTGCATAGCCGGTGGTGATGTCGGAGTCGTAAAGATCAACTTCAACGACCCAATTGCCATCGGGCAGGCTGGAGAAGGAATAATCTCCGCTGCCATCTGAGGTGGTGGTACCGTAGAACACGTCACCAACGCCGTCGCCGTCAGAATCGTAATAAAGCGTAACGGTCACGTTGGGGAAAACGCCTTCGCCGGCATCTTTGAGGCTGTTGGCGAATTCACCTGCGCCGATGCCTGTGTCGCTGAACACATTTCCGCTCAAAGCGTTGGGGCCGAGTACGAACGCGGTGGAAGAATCCTCTGCAAATGGAGGGTTGCTGCCGATGCTGATTCCCGCGACGTTTTCAACGGTGGAGGGGAGATAGGTTCCTGGGATATCCACCTCGTAGGTGACTGAACCAGAGGTGTCTGGAGGTAAGGGAGTGGTCCGCCACCATTGAATGTTGGTGGTGTCATTACATCCATCAGCTGGGGAGGTGTCCCCGGGTTCAGTTGGCGTCCAGGTTGTGCCGCCGTCTGTCGAATAGATAATTCCGTAATCAGCTGGCAGGGCATTGTCATCCGCGCTGCCGGCGACGTAACAGGTGCCTGCGGGGACTGCATCCTGGACAACCAGTGGGATGCCTGTGCTCGGGTCACCGACAGTGACTGCCGGAATGCCGCCCGTATAGGTTGCAGGATTGGTGTAGCCCAGGGTGTAAAGCAGGGTTCCACCTGGTGAAACAGTGCCTGGGGATACAGATTTTGTAAAGATAATTTCGGGTTCTACAGACTCCAGGGGGGGGATACCGTAGCCGAAGTCACCGTTGAATTTTTCGTTATCATAACCCGATGCGACCTCCTGATAGGGGGTCAGACCGGCGGTGCATGCGCCGTCCAGGGCAGCATATTCGTAATACACCAGGCCGACTGCGCCGGTGTTGTCGGGGATGTTTTCAAAATACAGCTGGTCTTCAAACGGGATCAGCAGCTCACCGCCGCCGACCAATTTGACAATTACGAGACCATAGGTATGTACCAGGCGGAAGCAGCCGGGGTCAAAATTGTCCGGGATCCCAACTGGCTGGAGCCAGAGGTTGTGGTCGGGGACCAGGTCTCCGTTGTTGTCAAAACCAAAGCCAACATTACCGAGGTCGTACCAGATTCCCTGGGTGCTGACGGTGTCACCGGGGTATGCGGTGGAGCTACCGCTGGGCGTAAAGGTATCCCAGCCGAGCACGTCGGCAATCGCCTGGAGGTATTCATCAGGTACTTTGTTATCCCCATTTGGCCAAATTTTGTTTGCCGCCGCGGAAATTTCATTGCGCATGGTCACTTTTGTGGTGACATCAGCAGTCAGAGGAGTACCGCTGTCATCCGCGGTTGCCCAAAAATCATACGCCAACCAGAGGTCGTCATCAGGTTTGATGCTGCCGCCGGTGACAGAAACTGTGCCTGCCGGGTTGGTAAGCGGGTAGCTGACCAGCCAATACTGGGTGACACATTCACCAGCAGGGATCGTGCCGATGTAGCGGGTGGCATCTGTAAGTCCTGCGCTGCCGCCTTCGTGGGTCAGTGAGTATAATCCTGTGTTTAAAAGGTGGTCATGCTCACCAGCAAATGTGGAACTGTCTCGGGTTGGGTATATTCCGGGGGTAGAGGGGGAACTGGCGTCTCCGATGTAGGCAAACACGTCCGTGAGATCATTCAACCCGTCGTTGCAGAATCGCGCTGCTAAAGTGGCTGCTTCTGGTGCGTAGCTCGACGGTGACAAAATATTGGAATCTACGACGAAGTTGTAGGCAGTGATCGGTTCGATGCGTAGATCACCGTCTGGGTTGGCAGCAGATGCTGGTGAAGTGCTCTGCAAACTGAGTGCGATTGCGGCGAGAACCAGGAGGGTGATCACGAAAATCCGATGATGGATTTTTGTTGGGTATGCGATGAGGGTCCCCGGTGTGAAGAAACGGTTTGCCATATTAAATCCTTTGCGTCAGGAGCTCCGGACCTCCTGAAATGTTTTTGAAATCATTAAATGAATATTAGGATGATTGCTCCTCATCCAATCAAGACTATTTTACTCTATAGTTGACCAATAAAGGGGGGAAAAGGATATTACAAATCTGCAAGTATATTTATTATTTTGAGGGCTTTCTTCTATTATTTAACCCGTTTTCTCCGGCCGCGGATCATGCGCTGCTCGATCCAGCCTACAAACCTTTCTGGGGCAGGGTAAGCAAGGGTTGGCCAGGTCTGGATTTGACGTGATTCCAGCACCTGGTTGGCGGCAAAGATCCCGGTGATGCAGGCGCGTTCCAGGAAATAGGCAGGTGAGGTATCCCGCACCCAATCACCGCAGCAGAAAATGCCTTCCCACGGTGTTTCGATCCCCAGGTGCTGCTCCGGGCTGCCCACGGCAAACATGGTATGGGTTGGCGGGTTTCGCTGGATGCTTTGGTGGATGCGGTGACCGCGCAGTTCAGGGAAAGCGGCCTGCACATCCGCAGTCGCCCGAGAAATCAGCACCGCATCGGGTTCCTGCAGGGTGGCGGGGGGACCATAAATATGCACTTCGATGGCGCTGCCGCCGGTTTCCCGATGCCAGCGGCGGTACTGGTCCTGGATGATGTGCAGCCAGAAGAAATTATGGATGGTGAATTCCCCGGTAAAGATGCCGCCTTCGCCAAGTTTTTTGGGAATGGTATCGTACCAGATGCGCACCACTGCGGTTTCCAGGCCTTGCGGCCAGAATAAATCCTGGGATGTGGGCAGGTCAGGGCTGTTGGAGATGATCTTTTCGGTATTCGGGGAATCGGTGGCAAAAATCAGCTGTCTGGTGGATATTGAAGTGGTTTCACTGCCCGCCTGCGTGTAGTCAATTAACCAGCCCCGGGTGGTTTTGGCCACTCTGGTGACCCGAGCGCCAATTTTGATGGCTGTGCCGAACTGAGCGGCTTTTTCAGCCAACGGCTCGGCTAAACTGGTGCCGCCATCCATCGGCATATAGGAAAATGCCCAGGAATCCCGCCGCATCAGGGTGTAAAAACGTAAAAAGCCGATAAAACCAGACAGGGGAACATCTTCAGGCGTGGCAGAGAAACCATTGCGGGCCAGGCCGACGAAAAAAGCGCGGACTGCCGGCGCCCAGTGTTTCACCAGGTCGCTGAGGCGCAATTCGCCCAGCGGCTGGTTCTCGGCTAAGGGGTCAACGCCGACGCCCCACATCAAGCCGCCCCACACGAGGGGCAGGGAGAGCCAATCGCGCAGGCTGAGCATCCGCAGGAAGCGCGGCCTGACGAACAAATTGAGATAGTGCAGCGGGGCGGCCAGCGGGCTGTAGCGGATCGCCGTGCCCACCGCGGCTTTCTTTATTCTTCCGTGCTTGCGGTAAATCCACTCTTCTTCCATCGCCGGTACGAATCTCGGCCGGATGCCGTGCCGGGCGAGCATCGCCTGCAGGTTTTTATAAGGCGACCAGATCCCGTGGATGCCGTGCTCCTGGCGGAATCTCCAGCCATCGACCTCGACCTCTTCCCCTCCGGCGACCCGCCCGCCGACAAAATCCGGCTCGGCTTCAAGGATCAGCGGTTTCAGCCCGCGTTCTGCGAGGTGCAGGGCGGCGCTCAACCCGGCGACCCCCGCGCCGATGATCACTACTTCGTGAGTGTTGGTGTCGGGATCAGTCATTTATCCGGGTGTATGGGTTGCCAGCGAACCCTTGCGTGATGGCGAAAATTTGACCAGCTCGGTGAGGTAATCCAGCGGTTGGGCCTGCATCAGCGAGGGCTCGATGTAGCACTGCTGGTAGCAGCTCGTGCAGCTGATCGGCGGCGCGCCGAACTGCTCTTCAAGCGATGAGATCGCCTGATCCCATGACTGCACGGTTTTGAGGTTGATGCTGCCGCCAAAGCTGTCTTTTTCTTTTTCGACCGGCCGGCAGGGATAGATCAGCTCGCCGTCGGGCATCACCCGAGGGGCGGTGGTGGGGTAGCATTTGTAGGTGGAGAAATCGGAGAGTGTTTCAAGATAGGCGAGGCTGCCGAGGACCGGCGCCCCGGCTTTTTTGGCGGAAATCAGCTTTTCCACCAGGGTTTTAAACTCCGCTGAGACCAGCAGCTCGTAGGCGGGCCAGTTGTGGAGCGCCTGCGGTGAGAATCCGACCAGCAAATTGTGCGCACGGCAAAATTCAAGCACATCCCAGGCGCTGTCAAGGTTTTGGGGAGTGAGCACGCAGTTGACCACGATCTGCAGGCCGTATTTTTTCTGTTCAGCGGCATAATGGACGACATTATCAAGGATCTTCTGGGCATACTTCACGGTGGTGCCGATCAGCCTGTGCCAGACTTCAGCTTCGATTGAATCAATGCTGATCACCAGCCGGTCGAGGTGGGGGAGTACGGCCTGATGCTGGGGCAGCAGCAGCCCGTTGGAGAGCATGGTGATCTGCTTGAAGCCCAGCTCTTCTTTGGCGTAGGGGAGGATATAGTCAATCTGCGGGTGAGTGAGCGGTTCGCCGCCGGTGAGCAGCAGGTGGTCGCTGCCGGTGCGGATTACCTTGAGGACTTCCCTGACTTCCTCAAAAGTTGGAATTTGCGATGGGTCATTTAAACGCGAGCCAAAGTCTTCGCAGTAGATGCAGTTGAGGTTGCAGTTGGTGGTGACGTAATAGGTGACGATCAACGGATCCAGCAGGCTGTCGCCGCGGGCCAGTTTGACCAGATTCCTCAAATAATTGCTGCGCGCACCGGGCATCGATTAATCCTTGCGGTTGATGCTGCGTTCCTCGCTGAAGCCTTCCGGGTAGCGCGCCTGCAGTTTGTCAACGTTCATCTGGGCGATCTCGTTGAGGGTCAGCCCGCAGGCGGTGGCCGCTTCTGCCACGTACCAGAGCACATCGCCTAATTCCTCGGCGAGTTCGTTGTCTGAGATTGGGTGCCCGTGGGCGATCATTTTCTTGATCTTGTTGGCAAACTCACCGCCTTCCCCGGCGAGACCCAATGCGGCGACAATCTTGCGCCGCTCGCCATCTTTTCCGGCCCCCGAGGTGACTGCGGCCAGCTCCTGGTATTGGTTCATCTTGATTTCGCTCATTGAATAAGTCCTCTTTCTTGTACGGTTTGAAAATTCCAGAAATTCCTTAGATAAAATCGATACAGGAGATTATAATCGATATACACCAAGGAGGCCTGATGGGACGTTCCGCAATCGATCAGCAAATCACTTTTCTTTCCGTGGCAGACATTGCACGCACAGATAAATTTTACAATCAGCAGCTCGGGCTGGCGCTGGCGCTGGACCAGGGAGGCTGCCGCATCTACCAGGTTGCCGAGGGGGCTTTCATCGGCGCATGCCAGCGAGAAAACCTGCCTGAAAAGAAAGAGGGCGTGGTTTTTACGCTGGTCACCGAGGATGTCGACGGCTGGCACCAGCATTTGGTAGAGCAGGGGATCGAAGTTGAACAGCCTCCCGCGGAAAATCTGACCTATAATATTTACAACATGTTCTTCCGCGACCCCGACGGCTACCTGCTCGAAATCCAGCGCTTCCTTGACCCGGATTGGATGCAGCCCGCCGAATAGGAGCAGACGATGATTGATCCCAACTTACCCCTGATTGACCTGCACCGCCACCTGGACGGCAGCATCCGTCTGGAAACCGTGCTCGACCTCGGCCGCGAGCACAATTTGCCGCTGCCGTCCTTTGAGCTGGAAGGACTGCGCCCGCATGTGCAGATCACCGAACGCCAGCCGGGGGTGATGGCCTTCATCGCCAAGTTTGAGTGGCTGGTCGGCGTGCTGGTGGATTACGATGCCGTGCGCCGGGTGAGCTATGAAAATGTGCTTGACGCCCAAAAAGAGGGCATCGATTATGTCGAGCTGCGCTTCAGCCCGTGGTTTATGGCGGAACCGCACCGGCTCGACCCTGCCGGCGTGGTGGAAGCCGTGGTGGAGGGTGTAGAGGAAGCCTGCAAGGTTAGCCCGACAAAAGTAAATCTGATTGGGATCATCAGCCGGACTTATGGCGTTGACGCCGGCATGTTGGAATTAGCTGCCTTACTTACCCAGCAGGACAAGCTTACCGCCCTTGACCTGGCCGGGGACGAGGCCAACTTCCCCGCGGAGTGGTTTGAGCCGCATTTCAAGAAAGGCCGCGATGCCGGGTGGGGGATCACGGTGCATGCCGGGGAGGCGGCCGGCGCTGAAAGTGTCTGGCAGGCGATCAAGACGTTGGGCGCCACCCGCATTGGACATGCCGCCCGGATTGGCGAAGACCCCGCGCTGGTGGAGTACATGCTCGAACATCAAATCGGCATCGAAGCCAACCTGACCTCGAATTTTCAGACCAGCACGGTTGACTCACTGGCGGAGCATCCGCTGAAAGGCTGGCTGGACGCCGGGCTGCTGGCGACGATCAATTCTGATGACCCGGGGATCAGCGGGATCGACCTGCCGCATGAATTTAATGTTGCCGCGCCAGAGGCGGGGTTGACCAAAGAGGACACGCGCAAGGCACAGGAAAATGCGCTGGCGATTGCTTTTTTGAGCGAGGAGGAGAGGGAGGGGCTGAGGAATTAGTTTTTCCTCGTGTTATCGCTCCGGCGTTGCCATGCTGAGAAGAAAACCCGTTCCCACGCTGTGCATGGGAACGAGGAAAGATTGTTAAACAAAGTAAGGAAGGAAATATATAAATGCCGTTACCATTACCTGTACCTCGTCACACAGTAGAAAAGTCTGGTTCTGATGTCCGAGTGACTTTGCCAGTAAAAAGAAATCTATTTTATATCTTATGGACTGGTCTATTTATCTTTGCGTGGGGCCAAATGCTCTATGCTTTTTTGGCTTCTTTCATTTTTGAAAATCCAGAATTTGACCTTGCTAAAGTTACTCTCTCTGAAACTGAGAACATCGCACCAATAATTGTTTTCGGGATAATTGTGCTTCTATTTATTCTTTTTTTTCTAGGTTTTGGATTACTTGCGATTTATAGTTTCCTTTGGTTGATCATTGGCAAGGAAATCTTTGAAGCTAACTCATCTGTATTGAAGGTTACCCGGCAATTATATTCATGGAAAAGAACGCGAGAATATGCTGCTGAGGATGTAAAGGATCTACGGGTGACAACAAAACAGCTCTGGTTTGGTTCCACCAGAGCCCTTCAAAAACTTCTTGGTTCAAATGGGATGATTGCATTTGATTACGGCGCGAAAACAATCCGCTTTGGGTTAGAAATAGATGAGGCTGAAGCCAAACAAATTATCCTGGCACTCAAGGA
>JBDLJU010000079.1:0-12116 GCA_039714215.1 Chloroflexota bacterium
TGTGTTTGTGGCGATAAATTCAGCCCCCTCCTTGATCAGGCGCATAGCAACCTTGATCTTGTCGTGATTGATCTGACGATCCATTCCGGCAATGACAGCTTCAACTTTATGGGGGGGCGGCATCTCACTGAATGAGATGGTAAACCCTGCTTCTTTGAGTGTCGTTTTTAACCCATCCATACCGACAACATGAACGGAAGCCCCTTTCCCAAACCGTTCTAAGGCGTAAGAAGCCGTTGCCGTAGAGCTGGTGAAGACAATGCTGTCATCCGCGTCAACGCCAAATTTGTTGAGTTTAGCAACATAATCTTGTGCGGTGCGTGTATTGTCGTTGGTTAGTAAAGCCCAATTGATTTGCTTTTCTGATAAAAAGTCAAAGAAAGATTTAATGCCGGGAATAGGGTGATCGCCTTTCCACAAGACGCCATCACCATCGAGAAGGATTGGGTTAAATTTATTAAAATTCATTGTTAGGCTTAAGTTTAAAATCTCTTCAATCGCAATGAGTTTTTGCAATTTCCAGTACGCGTGCTGCGGTGATATGGTCTGTGACTAGGTTGTTGATAAACCCGCCACAAACTGCCCCCAGGATAGCCTCTGCTTTTTCTGCGTTTCCGGCTACAGCAAGCCGGATCGGAATGTTTAGCAAATCATCTTTTGTTATACCGACCAATCTTTTGTGAAAATCAACATCTACCAGGTTACCTGAGATATCGAAGTAATGCCCGCTGACATCACCAACTGCCTGGGCCTCGAGTAATCTTGTGAATTCCGCCTGGGTGATGTGTTGGCCTTTTAGGAGGCTGAAATATTCAGGTTTTGTTGAACCAACTCCCAATAACGCGATATCACATTGTCGGGCTAATGAAATGGCTTCACGTACACTCTGATCGTTCATTAATATTTTGGCGGTATCTTCCTTCTCAACCATAAAAGGGGTGTTGAGGTAGATGCCCTCGCCGTTCAGCTTGCTCGCCAAACTTTCAACCAGGGTTTGTCCGCTATAAGGGTGACGGGTGGATCCAAGTACACCAGTTAGTTGTACCACCCTGGTGTTTGTGAGTTTTCTCTCGTCAAACGCTTCAATTGTTGCTTGAACTGTTGTTCCCCAAGCAACCCCAATAATGATATCTGACTTGATCCGTTCGTTTAGTGCATAAGCCGCTGCCTGGCCTAATTTATGGCGAAGATTTTTATAATCGTCACTTCCACTCCATTTGATCACACTTGCTGACTGTAAATTGAATTTTTCAATTAATTTTTCCTGGATGTCAGGTTGGTACTGAAGCGGACGATGAACATGAATTTCTACGATTCCCTTTTGTCGGGCTTCTGTTAACATTCGGGAAATTGCAGACCGGGTGACACCGATGGTATTGGATATCTCCGACTGTGTTTTTCCCTCTTGGTAATACATTTCGGCAACATCGCCAAGCAATTCGTCTCGATCTGAACTTTTTGTCATCCTGACCACCTATTTTGTTCCCTAATTGTATTTGAATAAAAAACTATGAGCATTGACAAAAATGTATACTCATTGTATTGTATCACATTTGTGAGCACGATCTTCACATATGTTATAGCTTGTCAGGTTCTGGTAACAAATGCAGGTATTGAGCGTGACATCATCGATGTTGGTTGGCCCGCAGCTGCTGCCGTGGCTTTTGCTACGGATGTCGGCCTTTGGGTGATCCCAATCGCCCTAATAGTCAATATCGTTTTGCTGATCCCTGGTGTGACCAAAACCCTAAACGTAGATATCTGGAACTTCTGGCATTATGCTTTTACCGGATCTCTAGTTACAGCCGCAACCGGTAGCTTGCCATTGGGTTTAGCTACCGGTTGCAGCTGCATTTATGCTCTTTCTCGGTGACTGGACAGCCAAAGGTATCCAGGAATTCTATCAACTACCCGGCATTTCCATTCCCCACGGTATGACCGCTCCGATGGTGCCGCTTGCGCTGCCTTTCAACTGGCTGTTTGACAAGATTCCCGGTTTGCGTAACGTAAAAGCTGATCCAGAAGGTATTGAAAAGAGCCTTGGACCAACGTTTGGCGACCCCATGATCATGGGCTTAGTTATCGGCTTTCTCCTAGGTTTGATCGCCTACTTTAGTGAATTTGCCGGAGCCTTCATTCCTACGCTGGGCAAAATCATTGTGTTGTCGATCGAACTAGCTGCAGTGATGGTTTTGTTGCCTCGCATGGTCCGCTTGCTGATGGAAGGCTTGATCCCGGTTTCAGAAGCGGCGCGCGATTTCATGGCTAAGCGCGATTCTGATCGCAAAGTCTACATTGGGTTAGATTCAGCCGTATTGGTGGGGCACCCCTCCGCGATCTCCACCGGTTTGCTCTTGGTTCCCATTGCGATCCTTTTGTCAATCATTCTGCCAGGTAACCGGATGCTACTTTTCGCAGACTTGGCTGTATTGCCATTCCTCTGTGCCCAAGTCGCTCCAATGGCTAAAGGTAATATCGTTCGCATGGTATTTGTCGGTACTTTCTTGTTGATCATCGGTTTCTACGTTGCTAATGCTTTAGCCCCCACGATCACAGAAGTTGCTGGTGGAACTGGATATGCAATCCCCGAAAATGCAGCGCAGATTTCTAGCATTGCAGATGGCTTTATCTGGGCACCCTGGGCATTCTTGATGGCAGGTACATATCTTGGCTGGATAGGGATCATTCTCTTTGCCATTGCAACCGGTGTGCTGTTCTTCTTCTACAAAAGAAACGAAGACAAATGGGACCAAATTGCTGGTGCTTCAGCGCCGGAACCCGAGGCTGTGGCTGAGTAATCCTAGATCAGGATAGCATAACTGATATCGGGGTGTGCAGCTCTGAGAGGTGCGCACCCCGTTTTTTGTAAAATCTGAGGTTGGATTATGGTTCGAATTTTTATTGAATCTATATTAGGGGAATTTGGCCGGCAAATATTGTATTTTTATGAAGCGAATGCATGTTTGATTAACGCCATTGTTTTGACATATGGTGTGGTCATGTTCGCATCATGGACAAATTTGGTGAGAATCTACTGCTTCATGATTCTCGAAATAGCGAAAAGTACGCATACATCTGAAGACCTGAATCGGAAAAAAACAAACAAGAAAATTCGCGATACCGTCGAGATCCCCTGGGAAAAAGCTATCGAGAAATCCCCTTTTCCGCTTATTGGAAATTTAGGAGGTTTGATCACAAAACGGAAGACAGTGCAAAAACTGAAATTATATTTTGATGAAAAAGACCTCGTAGACAAAGCGATGGATGCTTTGAAAGGGCAGGATATTCGAAGAATGTCACCCAGCTCTACTAAAATCATGCGAAAAGAGCTGGATAACCAAGAAACTAAAGCTAAGAAATAGCTTCTCAGTTAGCGGTTTGCTTTTTCCAGAGGGATCAACAAAGTTCCAGATTTTAACATTGACAAACGCGTAATCCTGTACTATACTAAATCACTAATGTGAAGTATAAACTCACAAATGTGAATACTAAGAACCCAGATCAGAAAAAATGGAAATCAAACTTGGCACAAATCCCATTTGGTTTGTATGAGAAAGCACTCCCTGCTACGCTGTCGTGGCCAGAACGGTTAGATGCTGCTGCCAAGACTGGCTATGACTTTGTTGAAATATCCATCGATGACAGTGATCAAAGAATAGCGCGGTTGGAGTGGGGACCAGAAGAAAAATTAAACTTGCGAAGGGCAATCCAAAATAGTGGCGTTCCTGTAAAATCGATGAGTCTTAGCGCTCACCGCCGTTTCCCCCTGGGAAGCACATCACCAGAACTCAGAAATAGAGGCCTGGACATTCTGAAGAAGGCGATAAACTTTTCCGTAGACCTTGGCATTCGATTTATCCTAATCGCTGGAGCAGATGCCTATCATGAGGAAAGCACCCCAACCACCCAAATTAATTTTTTAAAGGGCCTTGAACGAGGCGTAGAGTGGGGGAGTTCGGCGGGTGTAATGTTAGCTCTTGAAAATTGGGATATTCAGATCAACTCACTAACCAAAGCGATGAGCTATGTTGATTATTTTAAATCTCCCTGGTTCCAAGTGTATGCAGATATTGGAAATCTAATTTATGCCGGTGAAAATATTGTCAAAGAACTGGAGATCGCAAGAGATCATATTGCCGCTGTGCATATCAAAGATACCCTTCAAGGTCAGTTGCGTTACATTCAACCGGGTAAGGGCCAAGTCCCCTTTGTTGATGCCTTTGCAAAATTGGCCGAGATTGGTTTCCAAGGCCCCATCGTGTTAGAGTTGTGGACTGAGAATCTCCCCAATGCGATCGAAATCGCATCTGAAGCTAACACCTGGATCAGGTCAAAAATGAAACAAGGCTGGCAATCGCATGAAAAACAAAGTGAAAGGGTAAGGAGCCTCACTTAATACTTATGAAAAAACTACCTCTCATTCAATTAGCACTAGATTATTTCGATCTTCCATCCGCTATTGCGATGGCACAGCTTGTACATAAAGAAGTGGATGCCCTAGAAATCGGCACGCCTCTTACCAAGGCCGGGGGAATGCTGGCAGTTAGCAGCATCCGGGCCTTATGTCCAGACAATATTATTCTTGCAGACATCAAATCTCCGGATGTAGGCGGTGGTGAAGCAAAAATGGCCTTCGATGCAGGTGCAGATTGGATGACTGTGTTGGGTGCAGCCCCATTGGACACCGTCAAACTCGCATTAGCAGAAGCGAATTCCCGCCCCGGAAAAGAGATGTTCATCGAACTAACTGGAATCCGCGATATTTTGGCGCGGGCTAGAGAATGGCGCAGCATTGGGGTTGAGCGCATGGTTTATCACCGTGGTTGGGATGAGGGTAACTTATCTCGCTCCTGGGATGCCGAAGACCGCGCTACCATTCAGGAATTGATCAGGATGGGATTTGAAATTTCGGTAGCTGGTGGTTTAGGATTGGATATGATTCCATTCTTCCAAGGTGTTGATATTTCCGTTTTCGTGATTGGACGGGCCATTCGGGAATCAGTCGATCCCGCCGCAGAAGCCCGAAAATTTAGAGCTGCAATCACTGCCTACTGGTCTGAAGGACAATCATACAACAACCGGTATACAGATGTAGCTGCGAAAGCAATCCGTTGGGGAGTGAGTGAACTGGGTCTGGCATTAATGATTGATGGGCGCGAATGCCCAGGATGTAATGAACCAGGACGGTTTTGCCTAGGGAGTCGCACCGAAGTGAAGATCCCCGCAGGTGTGGATGGGGGGCAATTTGTGGAACAAATCAAGTCAAACCTGGGCCCCGGAGAGCGCAATGCAGTCGGGGCAGAGGGCTCTGGCGCATTCTACCTGGATGTGGGGGTACTCTCTCAAATTAGTGAAAACAATGTTTTGGGCTTGCTGTCGGCAACCAATATTGCTTTACAGAGAGCCGGACAACCTACTAATGCAGAGGCCGCGTTGGCCACTGCCCATGAGATATTGTCTGATTAATTTAACTATTCTGTTGATAAGAACAAGGTTCTAAAAAAGGAGTGAAGTTATGGTTAGCGAATTCCCAATGAGTGCCTTAGGCATGGTGGAGACCAAAGGTCTGGCGGCATCAATCGAGGCCGCGGATGCAATGATCAAAACTGCGCATGTGAAGCTCTATGGTCAGGAAGAAAGTGGCGGTGGCTTTATAGCCGTCTATATTCGCGGTGAGATTGGCGCTGTTCGCGCTGCAGTGGATGCAGGTGCAGCAGCAGCCAAGGCAGCCGGTGAACTGGTCGCTGTTCATGTTATCGCCCAACCTCATCGAGATGTTGAAAAGCTGCTTCCCGACAGTGTCAGGGTTGTTAGGCTTACTGCGGATTAACCTGCTGCTGTGAGCTTGAGCCTTAGAAAAAGGAGGTACGATGCAATTACGAACATATGTGATGGTTGATCGCATGCAGCCGCAATACGCTGCATTTACAGGCAAGCGCACGTTGGGAATGATCCCGGTTGAAGGTGATGCGCAGATTTTCATGGAGATCTCGCCAGCGGCTGAGGTTTACAAGGTGATGGACATCGCCCTGAAAACGACCAATGTGCAGCCCGGATATCTTAATATGGGGCGCGAATACGGATTTTTAGAAATCCACTCTAGCCATCAAGAGGCCGTGCAATACACGGGGGAAAAAGCCCTCGGATCGATAGATTTGAAGGAAACAGACAGACTAAAGCCAAGAGTGCTCTCGGCCAATATGACGTCCGGTATTCATCCCTATGAAGCGCAATTGATCAACGCGAGGAATGCAGGAGGCCTAGTCTTGGCCAATCAAACCTTTTGCGTGATCGAGGTGAGACCAGCCGCCTATATCGTCCTGGCTGCGAATGAGGCCGAGAAGGCTGCCAGGATCACCCTCAATCATTACTCAGGAAGTGGAGCGTATGGGCGCCTAATGATCTCAGGTTCAGAGTCTGCTGTGAGGCAATCACGAGACGCGGCAATCTCGGCAATTGAAGCCCTAGATGGCAGAGCCCTGAGTAAGTGACTGAGATGAACGTCTATTACACTGCAAAAGATATTGAGGAGTTAGCTGCAAAGGGCGTTCTACAAATTGAACTTGGTCCTGGTGGCACCCTCACTGACTTTGCTCAGGAGACTGCTCAACAACTGGGTGTTGAGCTGGTGAAAGGAGAGATGCAGGTTTTGCCTTCAGGGCGGCCAAATTCAACGAGTATCGCTACGAGCTTGAGTGACAAGTATAACAAGCCTAAAGGTTGCCTGCATACCTCAGATTCCATTCCAATAACACGTTCGCAGGCAGCAGTGCCATCGGGACAATCAATAGCGGGCACGGGTTCAGACACTGTGAATAAGCTGATTGATCTGATGGGTAAGGTCATAAGACGAGGCGGATAACGATGAAAATTGCAAAAGTTGTCGGTGTTGCGGTTTCGACTGTCAAAGAAAGCCGCTTGAAGGATAGCAAATTGCTTTTGGTCAGTGATACAGACCAGACAGGCCAGGTCATTGGTAAACCTTATATTGCTCAAGATGTAGTCGGTGTTGGGCCTGACGAACTTGTCATTGTTGTGGAAGGGAGCTCTGCTCGGGCTGCTGCGTGGGATGACAACACACCAGTTGATGCAGTGATCGTAGGAATTCTAGACTCACTCCAATTCGATGGCAAGACGACTTTCAAAAAACATTAGATAGCGGAATAGATGTCCAAGGAGATATGTCGATGGCTAAAAACGGAAATGGTGAAGAATTGATTGGGACCCAGGCACTGGGAATGATTGAAACGCGTGGAGTGGTATGCAGCATTGAAGCTGCAGATGCTATGGCAAAGGCATCCAATGTTGACTTGTTGCACAAGCGCGCCATTGGTGGTGGTTATATAACAGTGATGGTTCGAGGAGATGTTGGGGCAGTTCGCACAGCCTTAGGTGCAGGGAGGAAAGCAGCCTTGAAGATCGGGGAAGTGGTTTCTACCCGCATTATTCCAGGACCGCACTTTGACCTCGAAAATCTATTACCCGAATCCACAAAAGACTAGCATAACCTTATACATCAAGGAGGTTTGCTAGATGAGTGCGAATAATAAAGTAACCCCATCTCTACTATTACGCAAAAAACGTCGGGGTGAGAAAATTACGCTCCTGACCGCCTACGACTTTCCAATTGCCAAGTTTATCAACCAAGCCGGTGTGGACATAATTCTGGTAAGTGATGCTGTTGGCACCGTAGGCAACGGACGATCTGAAGCCGTTTCCGTCAGTGTTGATGAGATGGTTTACCATACTCAGGCTGTTCGAAATGGAGCAGGAAACTCAATGGTGGTCACAACCCTACCTTTTGGTTCCTATGAGACCAACCAACAGGCGACAGAAACAGCAGTTCGGCTAATGAAAGAGGGAGGAGCGGACGCAGTTCACTTCGAGGGGACGAGTGCTCAAGAGAAGAGCGTAAAAGCCATTGTGGATGCTGGCATCCCTGTCTTGGGACATATCGGCATCACGAAACAGAAGATCGTGCGCTCCGGGACCTTCCAGATCCAGGGGCGGACGGCGGAGTCTGCGCAGCGCATTCTCAATGATGTGGTGGCGTTTTCCCATGCCGGGGCCTTTGGACTGATTCTAGAGTGCGTTCCATCTCACTTGGGCGAGGTCATTACCCAGAGCATAGAAATCCCCACGATTGGGATTGGCGCAGGACCCGGTTGTGATGGACAGGCCTTAGTGACCCAAGATATGTTAGGCCTTTTCAAAGAGCTGTCCCCCCGGTTTCTGAAGGTGTACCTGGACCTGCAAGACATCATCACCTCAGCACTAACCCAGTTCCGGGTTGAAGTTGAAAACGGTGTCTTTCCTGGCCCCGAACATGAGTATGAAATTACAGAAGAAGAATTGAATTTACTGTTATCCCAAATGAGCCATAATCTGTAGAAGTAAGAATTTATGCCCTTAACAAAAGAATTAGCGGCAGAATATTTACTCCAGATGTATCAGATCAGAGCTTTCGAAGAGCAGGCCGAGAAAAGTTATATGACTGGAAAAATCCACGGTACGATGCACCTGTCGATTGGTCAAGAAGCCTCTGCAGTGGGTTCGATCAGTACGCTGGAGCCAACGGACTACATCATCGGACATCATCGTGGGCACGGGCTTTGTATTTCCAAAGGTGCTGATCTCAACCTCATGATGGCCGAGTTTTACGGCAAAGCGAATGGATATTGCCGCGGGCGCGGCGGCTCGATGCATATTGCGGATGTCAGTGGTGGCAACCTGGGAGCGAATGGTGTTGTCGGGGGCGGGCTCCCGCTGGCCGTGGGTGTTGGGATTGGTTTAAAAGCGCAGAAGGAAAACCGGGTTTTATTAGCCTTCTTTGGCGATGGTGCCGCCTCAACCGGCGCTTTCCATGAATCGATGATTTTGGCGGGTTTGTTTCAAGTCCCCGTCGTATTTATTTGCGAAAACAATCAATATGCGATGTCATTCCCAGCACACAAATGGATGGATAGTGAAAACCTGGCGGCGCGCGGTGAACTTTATGGCATGCCAGGAGTTTCGACAGATGGGAACGATTTGCTATCGGTCCAGAAAGTAGTACAGCAAGCCGTAGATCGCGCTAGGGCCGGTAAAGGGCCGGCCTTGATTGTGAATGACACTTACCGTTGGCGAGGGCACTCGAAGAGCGACCGGAATCGATATCGGACCCAAGAAGAGATCGATGCCTGGAAAGCGAGAGATCCAATTCTGAAATTTAGAGAAGTTATCCAACAGAAGAAACTCATCACGGAAGAGGAAGCAGATCAGATCAAGGAACAAAGCTATGCTGATATTGAAGCAGCCCGGCAGTTTGCCGAGGCCAGCCCTGAACCGGCAGTCGAGACACTCGAGGAAGGGGTGTACGCACCATGGTAAGAGAAATCACATATTTAGAAGCTGTCCGGGAAGCCATGACGCAAGAAATGGAGCGCGATGAGCGCGTATTCTTGATCGGAGAAGATGTCGGTGAGTATGGTGGAGCCTTCCAGGTTTCTTACGGCATGCTGGAACAATTTGGCCCTGACCGGATCTTAGACACGCCGATCACGGAGTTAGGCTTGACTGGGGCGGCTACCGGAGCAGCCCTAATCGGAATGCGCCCCATCGCTGAGATCATGTTTATGGATTTTATGACCCTGGCTTCGGAGCAATTGGTAAATCAGGCTGCCAAGCTGCGTTTTATGTTTGGTGGCAATGCGACTGTCCCGATGGTTCTGCGAACCCCCGCTGGATCTGGAACTGGGGCGGCCGAGCATCATTCCCAAAGCTTTGAAAACTGGTTTGTGCATGTGCCTGGGCTGAAAGTCGTCATGCCAACCACACCTTATGATGTCAAGGGGTTGCTGATCGAATCGATTAGAGACGATAACCCAGTGGTGTTCATCGAACATAAACTGCTCTACAAAACCAAAGGCGAAGTCCCTGAAGAACCCTATACCATTCCGCTGGGAAAAGCGGATATCAAACGAGAAGGTAGTGATCTCACGATTGTGGCAACTTCGGTCATGGTTAAGAAATCTTTGGAAGCCGCAGATCAATTGGCTCAAGAAGGCATTGAGGTCGAAGTCGTTGATCCTCGCACGCTGCGACCCTTGGATACCGAAACGATTGTGCAATCCGTCAAGAAAACGGGCAAAGTCCTCATCGTGCATGAAGCGGTTAAGACCGGTGGCTTCGGTGGCGAGTTGGCCGCGGTGATTGCTGAAAGCGAAGCTTTTGGTTACTTGGAGGCCCCTATTCTCCGCTTGGCTGGTTGCGAAGTGCCGATTCCTTACAACCGTGAATTGGAATATCATTCAGTGCCCCAGGTTGAAAATATTATTGAAAAAGCGCGCGCAATTGTTCAATTAAAATTGTAGTATGGCTGTGGAAATGATCATGCCCAAAGTCGACATGGACCAGGAAACTGGGACTGTCGCTGAATGGCGTAAACAAAATGGTGAAGAAGTCCAGGAAGGGGAGGTCATCCTGGTGATTGAAACCGACAAAGTGGCGGTGGATGTAGAAGCCCCAGGAAGTGGCGTCCTCGATGGCATCTCAGCCCACCCTGGTGATACGGTCCCGATTGGGACGGTGATCGCGTATATTCTGGAGCCCGGCGAAGCCTTGCCCGCGGCGGCTGCGCCAGAAAAGCCAGCCGAGGCCGCGGTCTCGGCGTCACCCCCGCTGCAGACCGCCGCGGTAGCCGCCACCCCCGTTGCCCAAAATATGGCGGCTTCCCACGGCATTGATTTGACCGCCGTGCCCCCCACCGGAAGCGGGGGTAAAGTGACCAAAGCCGATGTGCAGGCGGCCCTGGAAAGGATCGCAGAGCAGCCTGATGGGGATGGGAAGGTTTACGCCACTCCTGCTGCGCGTCGGGTGGCTAGAGAGAATACAGTCGAACTTACTGCTATTCAAGGGAGTGGACCACAGGGTCGGATTCAGGCTTCGGATGTGGAAGCCTACGCTTCCCGCCTATCCTTTCCTGAGGGACAAGTGGAGCCACAGTCTCTTGAACCTGAAGTGATTCCCTTGATTGGCATGCGCCGCACAATTGCGGAACAGATGACGGTGAGTTATCAGACGATCCCGCATATCAAGTTCACCTCCCGCATCGATATGACCAAATTCATCGCCGCTCGGAAGGATTTGAACGCGCTGGCAGAAAAGCGAGGCGAACCGAAGATCTCTGCCACAGCACTTTTCGTCAAGCTAGTCGCGATGACTCTGAGAGCCCATCCCTGGCTGAATAGTTCACTGGCAGAGGATCAGATCTTGTTACATAAAGAAATCAATATTGGTGTGGCTGTCGCGCTAGAAAAAGGTTTGATTGTCCCCGTGATCAAGAATGCAGATCAAAAAGGGATCAGTCAGCTTGCAGTTGAAGTCAATGATTATGCCATTCGAGCCCGCGATGGAGAACTGGTGAGTGCGGATGTAAAAGGTGGCACCTTCACAATCTCAAATTTGGGGCCGTTTAGCGTGGAACAGTTCGAAGCGATTATCAACCCGCCCGAAGCGGCGATCCTGGCGATTGGTGGTACACAAGCACAAGCTGTACCGCTAGATGATGGTCAAATTGTTTCCCGACCGATCATGAGTATTACTTTATCCGCAGATCATCGCATTGTAGATGGCGCGGTTGCGGCTCGCTTTGTCGCGGACCTTAAATCTACCTTTGAAAACCCATTCTTGCAAACATGCTCTGAGCAACCCTAGACTTTGGCGTCAACTCTAGCTGGATCTCATCCCTTACGGGCATAGAACCTACACCATGTTCATGCGAGATCCAGCGTCCTGTGAAACGGGATAGCGATGCGCCATTTGTGACACCTTTGTGCTTGCGGGAGCACGCGACTAGAGATTCTTGCGCAGCTATGCAGAACACGTTATTATGTGTTCATTAACAAGCACCAGGCTGCTCAGAACTAAAGAGCGTCAGGCTACCCTCAAATGACAAGCCCGGTGGTCTAAGGTATACATAATAGGATTTGAGCTCATAACCCGGAGGTCCCAAGTTCGAATCTTGGCCCCGCTACCTACAGAGGCTACAGGGTAATTCTTGTAGTCTCTTTTATTTTCATTAATGTTTATTGCAAGTAGTCGACGCGGGAGGCTCCACTTCGTTCCGCACACGCGGG
>JBDLJU010000080.1:0-12054 GCA_039714215.1 Chloroflexota bacterium
GTTCGTGCGTTACACAAAAGAAGGTTGATATTTACAAATCAAGCCAGATCGAGATACAATAAGGAAGTATTGTCAAACCGAAAATTCGGTTACCTTTTTATCCTATCCATATAAGGAGATGTAAATGAAGAACAGAAACCTATTGGCCCTGCTTCTCGTGCTCGTTCTCGCAGTTGCTTTAACAGCTTGCGGCAGCGACACACCGGCAAATGAACCAGCCGAAGAAGCACCCGCAGAGGGAGGTTTGCAAATTCCTGATATTGAGGAAGGCAAATTTAATGTAGCATTTGTGATGCTCAGCAACCATGATGATGGCGGCTGGTCACAAGCACAGTATGACGGCATGGTTTACGCCCAAAACAATGTTGAGGGCATTCATACCGCATATATGGAATTGGTTGCAGAAGGTGCAGATTCCGAGCAGGTCTTCCGCGCCCTTTCCCGCAAGGGATTCGACCTCATCTTTGGTGGTTCCTTCGGTTATATGGACTCCATGGAAGTGGTAGCTGAAGAATTCCCAGAGATCGGGTATGTCCACATCAGCGGCTACAAATCCAACATGTCGAACTTTGGTAACATGTTCGGCGAGATGGAAGTGATGAAATACTTCGCCGGCATGCTGGCCGGATCCCGCACCAAGATGGACGGCGGTGACCAGGTTGGCATCATGGCTACTTTCCCCATTCCGGAAGAGTTCCGCCTCACCAACGCATACGCTTTGGGTGTCGCAGAAACCTGCCCAGAGTGCAAAGTCGACGTCCGCTGGATCTTCACCTGGCACGACCCGATCATCGAACGTGAGGGCGCAGACTCCCTCTTCGATGCCGGTTCACATGTTGTCATCACCGGCGCAGACACACCTGCCGCTGGTCTGGCTGCTGCCGCCCGTGAAGGCGTATACGGGATCAACTACGACTGGTCCGGCGCCTGCACAATCCCAGAATGCATGACCGCTCCTTACTGGAACTGGGGTCCTGTATTTGCTGAGATCATTGAAGAAGACAAAGCTGGTACCTATGAGTATGGCTGGCACTACTTCGATACTTCCACCGGTGGCTTAGGCCTCTACGGCTTCATGGAAGGCGAAGAAATTCAGGCTGCTATCGCTGAACTGCCCGCTGAGGATGTTGAATTGGTAAAGACCCTTTTGGCACAAGCCCTCGCAGGCGAGTTTAATCGCTTCAACGTTTTTGCCGGTCCGATCACTGACAACGCAGGAAATCTGATCATCGGCGAAGGTGAATTGATGGGCCAGGCTGACATGGACCAATTCCCTCCAGGTGCCCCTGGGCTAGAATGTGATTACTGTATGTACTGGTTCAACGAAAACATTATCCAGGAAGTTCCCCCCTTGGACTAAATAGTTTTGAACCAAAGAAGACCAGGGAAAACTCCCTGGTCTTCTTGTTTGTTTTTTTGATTGCCAGTTGTCCGAATTCAGATTTTTGCACTTATTTAAATAACTTCTATCCAACTAGTTACCCCTCAATGGTGACAAGACTATGGCCGAACCAGTTAAAAACGAACAAGTAACAAATGTTGTAGAAATGCAGGGGATTATCAAAGAGTTTCCAGGTGTTCTAGCAAACGATCGAGTTGATTTTGACCTCCGTCAGGGAGAGGTTCATGCGCTCCTGGGTGAGAACGGAGCCGGAAAAAGCACCCTGATGAACGTGCTCGCCGGCTTATACCGCGCCGAAAGTGGCCTGATAAATGTTCATGGAAAACCCGCCAATTTCAATTCTCCCCGAGACGCGATTGAAGCAGGGATTGGCATGGTACACCAACATTTTATGCTGGTCCCTTCCCAAAGCGTGACGGAGAATGTCCTTCTAGGTCTGGATGAACCTCGCTTCCGGATGAACCTGACCAAGTACAACCAAAAGATTGATGAGATCGCCAAACACTATGGCTTACATGTTGACCCGACTGCCAAAATTTGGCAGCTCACGGTTGGCGAGCAGCAGCGCGTGGAAATCCTCAAAATGCTCTACCGCGGCGCCGACGTACTGATCATGGATGAACCTACCGCTGTCCTCGCCCCAACCGAGATCGATGAACTATTTAAAACCCTGAAGGCGATGACCGCAGAAGGCAAATCAATTGTCTTTATCAGTCACAAACTGCACGAGGTTATGGCCATTTCTGATCGAGTTACAGTACTACAAAAAGGCAAGATCACCTCGGCGGGGATTGAAACCAAAGACATCACCCGGGCCGACCTGGCCCGTTTGATGGTTGGGCGCGAGGTTGTTTTCCGGGTTGAGAAGAAGCCTATCCAGCCCGGGGATACCGTGCTGGAGGTTGAAAACCTGCATGCAGAGAACGACAAAGGCGTTCCCGCCCTGCGGGGTGTCTCACTCAATGTTAGAGAGGGTGAAATCGTGGGGGTGGCCGGCGTAGCTGGAAATGGACAAAGCGAATTGGCCGAAACTCTCGTTGGTTTACGAACGATCCTCAAAGGGAATGTGACCGTCGGAGGAAATGACGTAACCAACAAACCGGTAAAGCTCGGTATCCGCAGCGGCATCTCGCTGATTCCTGCGGACCGAACCCTGGTCGGAACTGCTCCTAACCTCTCCGTCACGGACAATGTGATCATGAAGAACTATGACCAGGCCCCGATCGGGAAAGGGTTGACCGTAAATTCAACCGCAGCCGGATCTTACGCCAGTGATTTGAAAGATTCCTATGAGATCATGGTTCCGACAATCGAGACATCTGTCCGGCTGCTGTCTGGTGGGAATTTGCAAAAAGTGATCCTCGCCAGGGAGATTTCCAGCGATCCCAATTTGATGATCGCCGTGCAGCCCACTCGCGGGCTGGATGTAGGCGCCATAGAAGGTGTTCAAAAATTACTTCTGGCTCAACAAGAAAACGGGGCAGCTATCCTGCTGATCTCGGAAGAATTGGAAGAACTCCTCTCCCTCAGCGACCGGATCTATGTGATCTATGAGGGTGAAATTATGGGTGAAGTCAGTGATGGGAATGTTAACACCATCGGCCAGATGATGACTGGGTTGAGGTTCGAAGAGATTGAACAAACACAAGGCGGCGAAAATGTCTGATGCTACCAGAACTACTTTAAAATCAAAACTGCCTTTCAAAATAAAGATTGAGCCGCGGCTTGATGACCCTCCTGGCTGGTACTCCCCTCTGCTTTCATTGGCAGCTGTAATTTTTGCCCTGCTGATTGGCGCTTTGGTCATCTGGATCGGTGGCGGTGACCCCTGGAAAGCCTACTCTCATATTGCCCGATACTCCTTTGGCAGCATTGGCGTGCTTTCAGACACCTTTGTGAAAGCCATCCCGCTCATGTTAGTGGGTCTCGCTTGTACCATCGCCTTCCGGATGAAACTTTGGAATATCGGGGCAGAAGGTCAATTCTTTTTAGGTGCCTATGGCGCAAGCATGATCGTGCTTTTGCCTGTGCTCCCTGAAGATGCTCCGCAGTGGCTTTTCATTCTTGTGATGGCAATCTCCGGGATGTTTTTCGGTGCATTATGGGCTTTCATTCCCGCATTGCTTAAAGCCCGCTTTAATGTGAATGAGATCATCTCCACTTTAATGTTGAATTACATCGCCGTGGAATGGAACAACTACTTTATTTACGCCGTATGGTCAGAAGGCGGTTTCCAGATGTCCAAGATGTTCCAACGGAATGCCTGGCTTCCCCGTTTATCGGACTACGCCAAGGAAATCCCCGCCTTCCGTGGGCTTACCACCCACTTTGGGTTGGTCTTCGCCCTGATCGCCGCGGTGATCTTGTGGTGGGTATTGACAAAAAGCCAGTGGGGCTACGAGATTCGCTTGATTGGTGATAACCCCCGAGCCGCCGAGTATGCCGGCATCTCGATTAAAAAGAACATTGTATTTGTCATGTTGGTTTCCGGTGCCCTGGCGGGTCTGGCCGGCATGTCGGAGATCACCGGTGTGGTTCACCGCCTGCAAGGAGCGATCTCTCCAGGATATGGCTTTACCGGGATCATCATCGCATGGCTGGCAAAGCTCAATCCGCTGGCTGTCATCCTGGTATCGGTCCTGTTTGGTGCCCTGATCCTTGCCGGTCGAGAAGTTCAACCTGCCGGTATCCCAACCCTGATCCAAGGTGTGATCATGGTTTCTCTGATCGCCAGTGATTACTTCCTGCGCAATCGGGTCTCCTTCGTCCGCCGCCTGGAGGAATAACATGAACCCCCTGATTATCTTAGCCTCTGGAGTAGCCACAGGAACAGTCCTCCTCTATGCCACTGTAGGAGAAATTTTTTCAGAACGCTCAGGAGTCTTAAACCTGGGTGTCGAAGGTATGATGTTGGTCGGCGCGATGACAGCGTACAAAACAACAGCCAATTTGCAAAATCCCTGGCTCGGGCTGCTTTTCGCCATGTTGGCCGCCGGGCTGATCAGCCAGGTGCATGCCTACTTTGCCGTCACCCTCCAGGCCGATCAAGTCGTCAGCGGATTGTCGCTCAACTTCCTCGCCACCGGGATCAGCCTGGTTTTGGGAGAAGGGCTCACCAGTCTCCGAGATGTAGTCCCGGAGCTGCCCAGCTTTTCAATCCCACTCCTCGCAGATATCCCCTGGATCGGTGATGTATTCTTTACCAATCAGAGTATCATGGTTTATATCGGGTTCATTTTTATCCCCCTGGCCTGGTATTACATTAATCGCACAAGACCGGGAATGCATCTGCGGGCAATCGGTGAATATCCTGCCGCCGCAGACACCCAGGGAATCCGGGTGTATCTTCTCCGATACTTCTACATTTTCATTGGAGGATGTTTTGCCGGGTTAGCAGGAGCCACGATCAGCCTCTCAATCTCCCCCGGTTGGTTCGGCGCACTCACCACCGCCGGCCAGGGATGGATCGCGGTTGGTCTGGTGATCTTTGCCCGATGGGACCCGGTCCGCGCCGCATTTGGCGGGTATATATTTGGTGCGCTCCGTCGTTTTGTACTGGATGTCCAGGGACCCGCCACAATCCTCGGTTTCGCCAACCCTTTCTTTGCCAATCCCAACCTTGGCTTTTTTATGAAAATGCTGCCCTATGCATTCACCGTGGTGGCATTGGTGATCGGGTCTCGGGAGGCAAACCGAAAGCGGATCGGCACACCAGCTGCCCTGGGATTGCCGTATATCCGCGGTCAGCGCGGCCTCTAAATTGTAGGATTAGAAATACTTGATCCAAAGATTTCGATAATGCCCCGCGGGACCTCGCGGGGCATTTTTCATCAAGGAATGCTGGTCGATCCAAACCTCTTTAAAGGAAACCTTATGCAAGAATTTGAATTACATTCTCCAAAAACGCTCACGGAAGCCTATGATTTCTTAGAAAAAAAAGGCGGGAAGATCATCGCTGGAGGGACCGATGTGATTCCGCAGCTAGCCAATGGCCGTTTCCGAACCGAGCTGCTCGTTGACATCAGCTACCTGTCAGAGTTGAGCTACATCAAACAAGAGGGTGAGCTGATCCACATTGGCGGGCTGACCAATTATTCTTTGATGATCAATTCTACCCTCCTGCAAACCTCTGCCCCTCTGCTGGTTGAGGCGGCTGCTTCTGTGGGTGCAGTTCAAACCCAGAACCGGGGAACACTTGCGGGCAACCTCGGGAATGCCTCGCCCGCCGGTGACATGCTCCCACCATTATTGGCGCTTGACGCGGTGGTCACCCTGACCAACCGCAATGGAGAGCGGCAGGTTCCCTTAGCTGAATTCTTGCTGGGGCCGGGAAAGACCGCCCTCTCACAGGGAGAGATCATTCATCATGTTTCATTCAACACATTAGACCCTGAAACAAGGTCAACGTTCATCAAAGCAGGAAACCGGAAGGGCATGGCAATCTCAGTGGTAAACACTGCCGTGCTGCTGTTGATTGACAGCTCAGAAAGTGTAAAAGATATCCGCATCTCCTTAGGGGCAGTCGCTCCCACACCGATCCGCTGCCCGAAAGCTGAAGCCGTGCTGCTTGGGAAAAAGATCACCCAGGACTTGCTCGAAGAGTCCGCCGCGGTGGCTGCCGCGGAATGCTCCCCGATCAGTGATCTTCGCGCTTCTGCTGATTACCGGCGGCATGCTGCCGAGGTGCTGGTCAAGCGAGGTATTCAGCAATGCCTCAACTCTGAAACAGGTGAAGGAAGCTAACCATGACAAAACGATCAATCAATCTGAAAATTAATGGTAAAGAGTACGATCTCGAGAGCAAACCAAATAATACGCTGCTGAATCTCCTGCGGGATGAGTTGGGATTAACCGGTTCAAAAGATGGCTGCCAGGAAGGCGAATGCGGTACATGCACTGTGCTTTTGGATGGGCAGCCAGTTAATTCTTGTCTGACTCTTGCTGCCCAGTGTGATGGCCGAGAAGTGGTCACCATTGAAGGGATTGCCAAAAATGGCAAGCTGCATCCTGTCCAGCAGGCATTCGTTGAAACAGGAGCAGTGCAGTGCGGGTACTGTACCCCAGGCATGATCCTTTCCTCGGTAGCCCTCCTGGAGACCAACCTCACCCCATCTGATGCTGAGATCCGCACCGCATTGGCTGGCAACCTCTGCCGCTGCACCGGATACAACAAGATCATTGAAGCTGTTGAGCAGGCTGCCCAGGTGTTGCAGGATGAGTAACCTAAAAACGGTTGGGCAATCTGTACTGCGCCAGGACAGTTGGGATAAAGTCACCGGAAAGGCTCTTTTCGCCAATGATTTTTCGATGAAAGGCGAACTTCATATCAAGCTCGTCTTTGCGGGGCGCCCCCACGCCAGGATCATCTCAATCGACACCACCAAAGCTCTTGAGCAGCCCGGTGTGGTTGCCATTTTCACCGGCAAAGATGTCCCCCATAACCTCTACGGATTGATCAAAGCAGACCAGCCAGTGTTATGTGAAGACAAAGTCCGTTTCACCGGAGACCAGGTCTGTGCAGTGGTGGCAGAGACCATCGCCCAGGCAGAGAAAGCCGCAAAACTTGTCGAAATCGATTACCAAGACCTGCCGGTGATCACTGACCCGCAATCCGCCACCAAACCCGGTGCTGAGCTGGTTCACGAAAACAAGCCAAACAACATCGCCCACAAAGTCCAGCTGCGGCGCGGAGATGTCCAATCCGCTTTCGCTGAAGCCGAGATCATCATCGAGCGGGAGTACCACACCCCGATGCAAGAACACGCCTATCTGGAACCTGAAGCTGGGGTTGGGTACATTGATGAAGAGGGACGCGTCACCGTCCGCACCGCAGGGCAATCCACCCACGACGACCAACGCCAGATCGCCCAGGCCCTGGGGCTGCCCCTCGACCAAATCCGGGTGATTTACGGCGCGATTGGGGGCGCCTTCGGCGGTCGGGAGGATATCTCTGTCCAGATCGTATTGGCGTTGGCTGCCTGGAAACTGCAGCGGCCGGTTAAACTGGCCTGGTCTCGAGAAGAATCAATTTCCGGTCATGGAAAACGACACGCTATCACCCTCCGCCATAAATGGGGCGCCAGGAAAGACGGCACTTTAATTGCCGCCCAGGTAGAAGCAATCTCTGATGCGGGCGCTTACCTGAGCACCAGCGGCGATGTGATCGATAACTTTCGTTTTTCGGCGATTGGCCCCTACCAGATCCCCAATGTCAAGGTGGATGCAGCCGCCATTTTTACCAACAATGTGCCCGGCGGCGCTTTCCGCGGCTTTGGCTCTCCCCAAACCGCCTTTGCGGCAGAACTTCAGATTGAGCATCTGGCAGAAGAATTAGGCATCGACCCAACTGCTCTCCGGCTGAAAAATTGCCTTGTGGAGCATGCCCTGCTGCCCACCCAGTCGGAAATCCCCGGGGTTGTCAGCCTGCCCCTCCTGCTTGAAACGCTTGCTGAAAAAGTGGACAATCACCAAGCAGATGATCTCGAAGCAGCGGGGAAGACACGATCCAGTTCCAAGCATAAAAAACGCGGGACTGGGATCGCCATTGGTCTCAAAAACTCAGGCTTCAGCTTCGGTTTCCCCGAAGGAAGTGATGCAAAAGTGATCCTGCATGGAGATGCTGAAATTGAACGCGCCGAATTGTACACCGCGGCCGCCGATGTCGGGCAGGGTGTGCACTCTGCCCTTGCCCAGATCGCTGCCGAAGTATTGGGTATCCCCATTTCCAAAATTGAGCTGGTCACTTCGGATACCGCAGTCATTGGGGACTCGGGGCCAGCTTCCGCTTCCCGGTTGACGATCTTTGCCGGGTATGCGGTTCAGCAGGCTGCCGAACAGGCGCTGGAAAACTTCAAAGCAGAGAATCGACCGGCAGTCGGCGGCGGCCGATGGGACGCCCCGCCTACCGAGAAACCAGACCCTGAAACCGGCGCCTGCTTTAATTCCCTCTCGTATGCCTACGGCGCCCAGGCAGTAGAAGTAGAAGTCGATACCGAAACTGGCGAGATCAAGATCCTCAAGATTACCGCGGTTCACGACCCGGGCAAGGCGATCAACCCGCAGCAGGTCATCGGCCAAATCCAGGGCTCTTTGGTCCAGGCCCAGGGCTGGGCCCTGACAGAAAACTTCATCATCGAAGAAGGATACGTAAAGTCTGACAAACTCAGCACGTATTTGATCCCCACTGTAATGGATGTCGCCATTGAAACGGAGAGCATCCTGGTCGAGAGACCAGATACCTTTGGTCCCTTCGGTGTGCGGGGGATCGGAGAGATTGCCTTTGTTTGCTTCGCGCCGGCGATCATCAGCGCGGTCCACGATGCTACCGGAGTGTGGTTTGATCATCTCCCCCTGCTCCCAGAACAGGTTGCTGCGGCTTTGCATGCTGGATCAAAACAATAAGCTCGCTTCCCAAGGAAGAGAATGATGACAAATCAATTGAAAACTGTTGGAAAATCCGAACTGCGTAAGGATGCCTGGGATAAGGTCACCGGAGCTGCGCAATACACCGCCGATATCCCCATGGAGGCGATGCTGCACGGAGCGGTGGCCCGCTCAAGCGAGCATGCCGGCAAGATCATCAGGATCAATGCTGATCAAGCAATGAAGTCTCCCGGGGTGGTGAGCGTAATTACTGCTGAAGATATCCCCGGGCGGAACGGGTTCGGTAGTCTGCTGCCCGACCAGCCGGCTTTAGCTGAAGACCTGATCCGTCATCTGGGAGAACCCGTCGCCCTGGTAATCGCTGACTCGCGGGAGGCAGCCCAAACTGCCGCGGATTTAATTGAGATGGAGATTGAACCCATCGAAGCGGTCTTTGATCCCACCAGGTCCCTGGAAGAAAATTCGCCCCAACTGTTCTCAGACGGCAACCTGATCGCCGAATATCAGCTGGTAGAAGGAGACGTAGAGACTGCCTTCAGCAATGCCGAGATCGTGCTTGAGGAAACCTTTACCACCCAACGGATCATCCCGGGATATATCGAAGTTGAAAACGCCCTTGCCCGATGGAACGACAACGAGACGATCACTGTGTGGGTCAGCTCACAACATCCTTTCGTAGATCAGCATGAGATCGCCGAAGTGCTGGGTATCCCGCAAGAAAGCGTGCAGGTTAAAAGCGCAGTGATTGGGGGCGCATTTGGTGGTAAAGAAGACGCCAGCCTCTCGATCCTCACCGCGCTCGGCGCCTGGTTGGTCAAGGGCACTTTAAAGATGGTGAATACCCGGGAGGAATCATTCCTGGCGCATCCCAAACGCCACCCCTCCCAAACAAGGATGAAGATCGCCGCCACCAGGGCAGGCGAATTGCTGGCTGTTCAGGTGCGCGCCACGCTGGACACCGGCGCTTATGCCTCGCTCGGCCCTGCCGTGGGCGGGTTGTTCACAGAAGCCCTCACCGGCTCCTACCGCTTCCCCAATGTGGATATTGAAACCCTGGTAACCTATACCAACAGCCCGCTCTCTGGAGCGATGCGCGGCTTCGGCAGCCCCCAGGCCCATTTCCCCCTGGAAAGCATGGTTGATATGCTCGCCGAAAAATTAGAAATGGACCCGGTTGAATTACGTGAGAAGAACATGCTTCAAGAGGGTGACAGGCTGGCTACCCAGGTAATTCTGGATAATACCGCCAGCAGCCTGCCATTGTGTATTCGAGAATCAAAAGCTGCGATCGGTGAGTTCAGCAAAGTCAAGGCGGCACCCGGAAAGTTGGCCGGGGTTGGGATGGCGCTGGGGATGCAGACCATGGGGCTTGGCGCCCACGTCCCCGATGATGCCACCCACCGCCTGGAATGGCTCCCGGACGGGAAAGTGCTGATCTACCTCGGAGCAACCGATATCGGGCAGGGTCTCGCCACAGTTGCTGAGCAAATCACCGCCGAAGCCCTGGGGATCCCGTTTAAAGATGTTGGCTGTGTTCCGCTGGATACCTGGAACTCTCCCAATGGGAATACCACCTGTGCCTCGCGGATGACCTACATGGCCGGGAATGCACTGATCAGCGCATCGGAAAAAATCATCAAGCAATTATTGGATCAGGCCGCCAGCCTGCTCAACCAGCCCAGAGAAGAACTTGGCTACAAAAACGGGCAGGTGATCAAGGCGGATGGAGAGGCGGTCGGCGTGGCTGAATTCCTCAGCCGCGCGGCGGACAATGAGATCACCATTGGCGCCGAGTCAACCTTTAGCTTTCCATACCCCGAAGAAACCACCCCGCAGCATCTCCCCATCGGGATGCCCCACGTTAAATTCGTGTTTGGCGCTCAAATCGCCAGGGTGGAAGTTGACCCCGAGCTGGGCACTGTCGAAGTCACGCACCTCACCGCAGTACACGATGTTGGCAAAGTGATCAGTCTCGCCGGCGTTGAAGGCCAAATCGAGGGCGGCGTCGCCATGGGGATCGGCTATGCCCTGCTTGAAGAAGCCGCCCTCAAAGATCGCTCTGCGTGGGTCACCAGCCTCTCGGAATACCTCTTACCCACCAGCAAAGACCTGCCCCCGCACTACAAAAATATCATCCTGGAGATTCCGGATGCAAGCGGCCCGTTCGGGGCCAAAGGGATCGGGGAGATCACCCTGGTGCCCACCGCGCCCGCGATTGCCAACGCGATCTACAACGCAGTTGGCGTGCGGGTAAAATCACTGCCGATCACCCCTGAGAAGATCGTGGGCAAATAATTGTCCGTCGTCAGACCCTTTGAGACAAAAAACCATTTTTAAAATAGAGACTTTCCAACCTGGTTCTGATTTGATTATCCACGTATCTGGTGCTTGAAATACAGGTGTTTTCGTTCTCTCAACGTTCTCAATCCGGAAATTCTTGAGCAAAACGATCAATGATAATGCCTTTAAGGATGCGATTGTAATAATCAGAAAATAGTTTTGTTAGATAGTCATCCACACCACGATCCAATTCAGCAATCCGCCCATCTGGTTTAGAGAAAGGAAATGCAGCAGCTATTCATCGCGCTGAATGATATTAAAACCTCCCGGGCCTACCGCGTAGTATAATGTGGATCATGCCAAACGGAAGAGTTCATGCATTTTCCACTATCGCCCTTGCGGGAGTAAGTGCTGCTGCACTATACCAGTTCAATCCGAACCAGGAAATCAACATTGCTGCTGTTTCAGGGGTACTCTCGGGGTTAATGCTTACCCCAGACCTCGATGTGCCAGCAGGATCAATATCTCAATCTTTCGTTCGCCGGAAATCAGGCATACTGTTTAGTTTGATTTGGAGGATTTGGTGGCTTCCGTATGCACACATTATTCCCCACCGGCATTGGGTTTCTCATTTCCCCTTGATATCGACGATCATCAGGATAATTTACCTGGGGTTCCTCATTGGGGTCATCACAGGCTTGCTTTCATTAGTCCCCGGCAACGATCAGATCTTTCCGGATATTTATCACATCGTAAAAGAATTCGCCCTTTCTCTTCAAGGAGCGGCTGCTCTGGCTGGGCTAACACTAAGCGATATGCTTCACTATCTTTTAGACAGAATTTTTTAGCAGATCCAAATTACCAGGCGTACTCAGCCACCCAATTTATGAAAGAAAAAAATGATCCCCGCAAGGTGAGGGGGGCACCCTGAAGGGATCAAATTAATTCTATCCTAAAAATTACCTGCAAGCAAACAAAGAAGCTATCAA
>JBDLJU010000081.1:0-11976 GCA_039714215.1 Chloroflexota bacterium
GGTGTCGGTTGGTTGCGCTGGCGGTTCTTCGGGCAGCTCGTTGTGGTCAGTATTTTCCGCAGCGTTGCTGTCATTTGCGTTGTCGTTGGTGGGTTCTTGGTTAGCGGTTCCAGAACATGCGCTCAGGAATAAAACTAAAATAACAAATCCGATCAAGATTTTCTTGTGCATCTCGCCTCCTCGAAATTCAGCAGCGATGAAAGGTGATGGTTTAGATTTTGTCTACACTCATTGTTTGAGTGTGCCTGATTCCATTATCGCAAATTTTATGGCAAAAGGGAAGAATGTTGGTGAAAAAGATATAGGGGTGCCAAACCTTTCTGTGCATCTGCTAATCATTTAAGGTATCATGGAGTTGTCTGGTCAAATATTGGTAAAGGACGAATCGATGGAATATAGGAAGCTGGGAAAATCTGGTCTGTCTGTCTCCCGCATCTGCCTGGGAATGATGAGCTACGGCACCCCCAAGTGGCGCGATTGGGTGTTAGATGAGGAGGCGAGCCGGCCGTTTGTGCAGCGGGCAGTCGAACTGGGAATCAACTTTTTCGACACCGCAGACATGTATTCTTTGGGCGTCAGCGAAGAGGTCACCGGCAGGCTGCTCAAAGAATTTACCCGGCGGGATGAAGTCGTGATCGCCACCAAGGTGTTTTTTCCGTTCACCGATAAGCCCAATGCTGGCGGACTTTCCCGCAAACACATCTTCCAGGCGGTTGAGGATTCGCTGCGCAGGCTGGATACCGACTACATCGACCTTTACCAGATCCACCGCTGGGATTACACCACCCCAATTGAAGAAACCCTCGAAGCCCTCCATGACCTGGTCAGGTCTGGCAGGGTGCGCTACATTGGCGCTTCGAGCATGTTCGCCTACCAGATGAGCAGGTCGTTGTACCTGGCGGACTTAAAAGGCTGGACGCGTTTCGTCTCGATGCAGAACCACTACAACCTGGTCTACCGTGAGGAAGAACGCGAGATGAACAGGCTGTGTATTGAAGAAGGTGTCGGGCTGATCCCCTGGAGCCCGCTGGCGCGCGGCTTTTTGGCAGGCAACCGCACCAAAGATAAGGGCGGCGAAACTATGCGCGCCAAATCCGACGATTTCGCCCACAATATGTACTACCAGCAGGCAGACTTTGTGGTGCTGGATCGGGTGATTGAATCGGCGGAGAAGCGCGGGGTGACTCCCGCTCAAATTGCGCTGGCCTGGATGCTGCATAAACCCGGGGTGGTCGCCCCAATCGTCGGCGCCACCAAGTTAACCCACCTGGAACAGGCGGTTGACGCGCTGGAAATTGAACTGCGTGATGAGGATCTCAAGGCTTTGGAAGAGCCTTATGTCCCCCACCCAGTATTAGGACACGATTAGCACTCACTGGTAAAATACAGCCAGCAGTTATCCAGATGAGGAGTTGTTATGTTTAACACAATACCCGCCGCGGTGCTCAAGCAAATGAAGGTCTTGGAAGAAATTGATGCCAAGGACCGCCAGGACGGCACGCCGAAGATCAAACGACTGCGCCAGGTACCGCCGGACAGCGGTAAGGTGCTCGCTTTTTTGGCTGCCGGAGTGCCCAAAGGCGCCTGGTTGGAGATTGGCACCAGCGCGGGGTATTCGGCTTTGTGGCTCTCGCTGGCAGCTCGCCAGCGGGGGGCAAAATTGATTACTTTTGAGCTGCTCCCCGATAAGGTCAAGCTGGCCAAGGACACCTTCAAAAAAGCGGCAGTTGGGGACGTGGTGGAACTGGTGCATGGGGATGCTCGCGGCCATATCCGCGATTATGCAGAGGTCAGCTTTTGCTTCCTGGACTGTGAAAAAGAAATGTACCTCGATTTCTTCGAGTTGATCACCCCGAATTTGATCCCAGGCGCGCTGCTGGTGGCGGATAACGCGATCAACCATGCGGACAACATCCAAGTTATGCTCGATAAAGCATTCGCTGATCCCAGCCTGGATAGTGTGATTATTCCGGTGGGTAAAGGGCTGTTGGCCTGCCGAAAAAACTAAAACAGAGTGGAGAAGCTTTTGACTGGAAAAAAACTTAACCTGATCATCCCAATGGCGGGGTTTGGTACCCGCCTGCGACCGCATACATGGAGCAAGCCGAAACCGCTGGTTTCCATTGCGGGTAAAACCGTACTCGACCATGTGCTCGAGGTGGTTGCCACTGCCGCCGATCTTGAAGACTGCCAGCTGGCATTGATCGTTGGCTATCTGGGCGACCAGGTGCGGGACTATATGGAAGCCAACTATCCGGAGGTCGAGACCCACTACTACCAGCAGGAAGAGATGCTCGGTCAGTCTCATGCGATTGCGATGGCGCGCGAGCAGCTGCAGGGCCCCACCCTGGTGTTGTTTTCCGATACGATCGTGGAAGATGATATGTCCTTCCTGCTCGATCCGCAACAGCAAGAAGAGGCGGTCATCTGGGTCAGGCAGGTCGAAGACCCCCGCCGCTTTGGGGTGGTGGATGTTGGGCCAGACGGCTATGCGAACGGTCTGATCGAGAAGCCTGACAGCAAGGAAAATGACCTGGCAGTGGTGGGCTATTATTATTTTTCGAAAGGCGAAGATTTGCTGGCAGCGATTGACCGCCAGATTAAAGAAGAGATCATCACCAAAGGCGAGTTTTTCATCGCCGATGCGATCAGCCTGATGCTGGAGGACGGCCTCAAGCTGCTGCCCAAACGGGTGAACACCTGGCTGGATGCCGGCTTGCCGGACACGGTCCTGGAAAGCAACCGCTACCTGCTGGCGCACGGACGGGAGAACAACCCGACTTTGAAATCTGCAGAGGGTGTCACGATCAATGCTCCGGTTTATATTCACCCCAGTGTTGAAATCAGCGGGAGCACGATCGGGCCGCATGTCTCAATTGGGGCAGGCTGTAAGATTTCCGGCAGCACGATCTCCGATACGGTGATTGAGGCTGACGCGCAGCTGAGCGGCTGCGATCTGCAGCGTTCGCTGATTGGCGAACGCTCTGTAGTGAGCGGGGCACAGGGCTCGCTGGATATTGGCGACGATTGTACGCTCGACCTGCAGGGACAGGCTGGTTAGCAATGACAACCAGCAGTGCGGTGAAGTGCTACTCAGGCGACAGTTATGCTCAACGGCCGTGCAGCTTTTACTGGCAGGGAAATGAATACGCTGTTTCAGCAGTGATCAAGGAAGGCTATACCCCGCAGGGGAAGGTGTTTTTGGTACAAACCACGCAAGGTTTGTGGTTTAATTTAGCATACATCATCGAAGTTGATCAATGGCAAATCAACGAGAGCTGCCAGCCAGAAACTCCGATGAGCAGCTGGTAATTAATCTCTGGCAAGTACACTGCAATCCGCTTCGGCTTTTCGTCCTGGCGGGGAGGGCATTGTGCGCTGCTCGGAGGCTGCATGCTATGAAAAAAATGAACAGGCTGTGGAACGGATCGTAAAATTTATTGGTAGGCTTTGATCCAGGAGGCTGAGATGGAAAACCCATCAAATTCAAGGAAATGGATTACCTGCGGGGTAATTGCTGTAGTTGTGCTTTGTATTGGGGCGGTGATTGCCTTTGGGGGGTTGGCCTGGATTGGTTCTCTGCTTGAAGATGTTCCCACTGGGATTGTGGAGAATGATTCCGTTGATGATAATGATTTCCCGACTCCCGATGCGTTGGGCGATACCACCAGCGGACTGGGGCCCACCCCAACGTTGGATGCCCAGGTAGGGAATGCTGCAATTCCGTTTGAAGCGGTGGTGCAGATCATTGCTTTTTATCTTGAAGATGGCGAATATGTTGAGGGTTGGACTGGCTCGGGGACGGTGATTACCCCGCAGGGTTTGATCTTGACCAACGCCCATGTGGTGCTGCCGGACCGCTATTTTGATGTCGATAAGCTGGCGGTGGCGTTTACTACCCAGGAAGATCAAGCACCAGAACCTGCATATTATGTGGATGTGCTGCAAGCAGATGCCGCCCTGGATATCGCGGTGCTCCAGATTACCAGCGACCTGGACGAAAATTCGATTAACCCCGCAGAGCTAAACTTACCGTTTGTGCCGCTGGGCAACGCCGATGACCTGCGGTTGGGCGACACGGTGACAATCCTGGGGTACCCCGGGATCGGCGGGGAGACGATTACCCTGACCCGCGGGGAGGTCAGCGGGTTCACCTCGGAAGCGGGCCGCGGCGACCGGGCTTTCATCAAGACTTCAGCGACGATTGCGGGCGGCAACAGCGGCGGTTTGGCTGCCGACGAAAATGGCTATTTGATCGGGGTGCCGACCCAGTTAGGCTACGGCGGCGATGACCAGTTTGTCGACTGCCGCGTGCTGGCGGATACCAACCGCGACGGCCAGGTAAACGAAGATGATTCCTGCATCCCCACTGGCGGGTTTATTAATGCGCTCCGCCCGATCAACCTGGCGATCCCGTTAATCGAAGCTGCACAGGAAGGCACGGTGCATGTCGTAGAAGGCTATGAAGCTCCCTTGCCCACAACAGCAGGTTTCCCCGAAGCAGGCGAAATCTTGTTCGCTGATGATTTCTCGACGGAGGATAATAATTGGGCTCTGGAGAGTGAATCAGGAAAAGTCTTTTACGCCAATGGGGAACTGAATTTTCAATTATGGAGTGATTATGTTTTTCTCTGGCAATATCAGGAAGACAGTTATAGTGATGTAATTGTTGATCTGGATGTGTCTGTTGTTAGCCCTGGGGGGGATGGCGATTTTGGCGTGATTTGCCGCTACCAGGACAACGAAAATTTCTATGGTCTCGAAGTAAGCGAGGATGGTTATTACAGTATTTGGAAAGTAATCGCTGGGGAAATTGAGTATATTCTTGAATGGCGCAACCTGCCTTTTGAGGTGGAGTATGCCAACAATATCCACATCAACGCCGCCTGTGTAGGCAGCACCCTGTCTCTGGCCGTGGATGGCGAGCTCCTGGCAGAGGTGGTTGACAAGGACCTGAAAGACGGCAGCGCGGGGATGATTGCAGGGACCTACGAAGCAGCTGAATTAACAATTGGGTTCGACAATTTGGTGATCAGTGCGCCGGAGGATTAATTTTTTGTGAGGGCTGGTTTATCATGATAAATTGCCCTTGACGAATGAGGAGTTTCTTAGTATTGTATGGGAAAATCTTCACAATCAGAGTTGCTGATGCAGAAGTTAGAGATACTCTTTCAACAGCAAATAGTTATCAAGTTTACACGCGGGTGCCTCACCGAGGTGCCCGCTTATATATTGAAGCAGAGCTTCAAATTAATAAATACCGGGACAGCCCGGTTTTTATATTTAAACGAGTCCGCAAACTGGCGGAATAGTCTGTCAGAAATTTAAGGAGAACCATTAATTATGTCTGAATTGACAAATGCTTTTCAAATGGCCCAGCAGCAGTTCGACGAAGTTGCCGAAATGCTCAACCTGGACCCGGATGTGCGAGAAATTTTGCGCTGGCCGACCCGTGAATTTAAGTTCCAGGTACCGGTGCATATGGACGACGGCAGCATCCGTGTATTCTCTGGTTTCCGTGTGCAGCACAGCGACGTGCGCGGTCCTTCAAAGGGTGGCATCCGCTTCCACGCATCCGAGACGGTTGACACCGTGCGTGCCCTGGCAATGTGGATGACCTGGAAATGTGCGGTTGTCGACATCCCGCTGGGCGGCGGCAAGGGCGGCGTGGTGGTAGATTCTGCTTCCCTGTCGACTGCCGAGAAAGAACGGCTGTGCCGCGGCTGGATGGGGCAGATTTACCGCAACATCGGCCCGCGCCAGGACGTGCCGGCTCCCGATGTGGGCACCACCCCGCAGATGATGGGTTGGATGATGGATGAGTATTCCAAGCTGGTCGGCGAGTTCACCCCCGGGGTGATCACCGGCAAGCCGCTCGGCGGCGGCGGCTCTCTGGGCCGCACTGAAGCGACCGGTTTCGGCGTGGTCTACACAATCCGCGAGGCGATGAAGCACCTCAAAATGGATCCCAAAAAGGCTACTGCAGCGATCCAGGGTTTCGGCAACGTGGCGCAATACGCGGCGATCGGTTTTACCGAGCAGTTGGGCGGCAAAGTGGTCTGCGTTTCCTACTGGGACCGCGATGACCGCAAACCATACACGGTCAGCAAGGATGACGGGGTTGACCCGCACTTCCTGATGTCGATCACCGACCAGTACGGCGCGATCAATAAGGACAAAGCCAAAGAGGCTGGTTACACGATTGAAGACGACGAGGAATGGATCAAGAAAGACGTTGATGTTTTGATCCCCGCCGCTTTGGAAGGCCAGGTGAATGCCACCACGGTCAAGATGATCAGCGACAAGGTGAAGATCGTGGCGGAAGGCGCCAACGGCCCGACGACTCCAGAAGCCGATGCGGTCTTTGAGAAGAAGGGCGTCTTCGTGATCCCCGACTTTTTGTGCAACGCCGGCGGCGTGACGGTCTCTTACTTTGAGAGCGTACAGAATGATATGAACTACTACTGGGCGAAAGAAGAAGTGCTCGACAAGCTCGACTTCAAGATGACCAGCGCTTTTGAGGCAGTCTTGAACCTCTCCATGAAAGAGAAAGTGTTTATGCGCGATGCAGCATATATGGTTTCGATTGGGCGGGTGGTGCAGGCAATGCAGCTGCGCGGTTGGATCTAGGTTCAATCAAGATCAGAATTTCAAAAAGAGGCTGTCCCTTTGTTTTTGGGACAGCCTCTTTCGGCCTGGCGTTTGCCAGGTCTTTTTCGGAGGGATGACAAATTGATGAAGCAGCTCAAAGAGAATCACAGCAAAGAATTGATCGGGCTATTTCCAGAGTACAGGTGGAACTATATCGCAGATTCAATCCTGGAAGGCTACATGGGGCAGGTTTTGGTTGATGATCAAGAATCCCCAAATGTTGTGGCTTTAACTTTACCTGAGCAAAAAATCCATATCCTGGGGGGTGATGCGGGGCATGCAGCCGCACGGGATTATCTCGCCGGGCTGAAGGGTTTTTCCATGCTGCTTACCGGCAGCCTGGGATGGAAGGAATTATTGGATGAAGTCCATCCTGGCAAGATCATCACCCTCAAGCGGTATGCCTTCAACGGCGATAGTCTGGACATCGAACATTTGAAAAAACTGGCGTCAGGGCTGTCAGATGATTTCTGGATTGTACGCATAGATTTGAAGCATGCTCAGAAGATCATGGCCGAGAAAAATGAGATGACCGAAGACCAGATGTTTGGTTTTAATTCAGCCGAAGAATTTTTGGCGAGCGGTTTTGGTTTCGTTGCCCTGGAAGGGGAGACGATTGTGTGCATTGCTTCGACAGGCGCAGTCTGTTCAAAAGGGATTGAAGTGCAGATCAACACGCATAAAAAATACCGCGGGCGGGGTCTGGCTTCTGCGGTTGGCGCGGCTTTGATCATTGAAGCGCTGGAAAATGGGATTGATCCCAATTGGGACGCCGCTACGGAAATATCTGCGGGGCTGGCTGAAAAATTAGGGTATACCTCAAAGGGAGAATACGATTTCTATTTCTACACCGGGTCAAAATTCCTGGTTTCCCTGCGGAACTTTTTGCGGAGAATTCGCGGGAAAGAAATTTAAGCACGCGGATTATTGATTTTAGTCAGGGCATCTTCGACTTCGGGTTTGCGTTAGCTGGATGCCATCTTATGGTTTCCAGGTGGCGGTGTAGAAACGCAGGTAGCTCTCCACGTGTTTGAGCCAATAACCTTCAGTATGATCACCGGAATACTCGTGGAAGTGGTGCTCGATCCCGTAGGCTTCCAGCTGACCGGCAAACCAGGTCGCTGAGCGGCGGATGTCGTTCAGCTCGCTGCTGGCAATATCGAGGGTGATGCGGGGGGCTTGCTCCGGGGGAATCGCGGCTAACCAGTTTATCATCAGTTCAGCATCATCAAAGAAAACCGGGGCGCTGTGCCCGCCGAAAGCGCTGAATTTGTCCCAGTAATGTACCCCCAGATGCAGCGACCAGCTGCCACCGCGGGAGAGCCCGCCAACGGCGCGGTCTTCGCGCTGTGCGCTGGCGCGGTAGGCAGTTTCTATATAGGGGAGCACTTCTTCGATCAACGCCTGACCGAAGGGGAACTCACTCGGCTGGCGCCAATCGTCCACGTAGGGCATCACGATCAGGAAGGGGGCCGCTTCACCACCGGCGATCAAGGCATCGGCGGTATCTGCCGCGCCCAGCCGCACCCACTGGTCCTGGTTGAAGCTCTGCCCGTGGATCAGATACAACACCGGGAACTCAACCTCCGGCAGGGCAAAGTAGCACGGCGGCAGGTAGACCAGCATGTCGGTCGCTTCGGGCAGCAGCTGGCTGGGGACCTGGTCTTCGACGAGGATCCCGCCTTCGTGCCAGCATGCCAGCGGTGTGGGAGAAGGTGCCGCGGTATTGGTTGGGGCCTGGGTGGCCGTTGGGGATTCGGTTGGGCTGCTGGTCATGCCAGGCTTGGGGGGTGTCGGGATCACTGCGTCCACCTCCTCGACGGAGGCGCAGGCAGTCAGCAATCCGAGCAGTAGAAGGCCAAGCCATTGTTTTCTCATGTGCAGATTGTACCAGTCTGTTGAAAAACTGGTTCACCAGAATTGTTATAATAGATTTGAAGGATTACGGAGATTTATTTGTTTGTCGTTTATTTCGATCCAGGAGGTTGGCGATGAAAGACTCATCATTCTGGGAGGTTACTGTACCACGGGTAATGAGCAGCTACGCCATTACGATCTTCGCTATGCTTTGGGTTGGGTTCGCTCTTGCATTGATCATCGATCGTGAGTGGCTGGACCTGGTCTGGAATTGGGTGGGGGCGCTGCCTACCATGGCTGAGATCATCATCTGGGTGCTGTTTCTGCCCATCATGGTCGGTCTTTGGATCTGGGAATCTTCCTGGTCAACTTTGGCCAGCCTGTTGGCATTTGCCGGAATCATTGGTTGGACGCTGCTCGCGGTATCCAGCTTTGTAAAAGCTATCCGCTCAGGGAGCTCTGGGGTTCAAAAGAAATAAACCATGGATGGGAATCTGGTTTGTGAGGAGGGGGAACATAATGGTGGGCTGTCAATGTTTGGAGAGATGGGTGGAAACCGAGTATGGATGTTTGTATTGTGTCGAGGTCAAGGAGAGCAAGATGAAAACAATCGGATTGATCGGGGGGATGTCGTGGGAGTCTTCGGTGGAGTATTACCGGATCATTAACCAGCTGGTCCGCGAGAAAATGGGCGGGCTGCATTCCGCCAAATCGGTGATGGTTTCGGTTGACTTTGGGCCGGTGGAAGCCTTGATGCAATCTGGCGGGTGGGATGGCGTGCTCGCCGAGCTGATCCAGGCGGCGCGCCAGGTGCAGGCGGGAGGCGCAGACTTTTTGCTGATCGCCACCAATACGATGCACAAGATGTACGCTGAGGTCGCTGATGCGATCGAGATCCCGATGATCCATATTGCGGATGCGGCTGGAGTCAAAATCAAGGAGGCGGGGCTGAGCAGGGTCGGCCTGCTGGGGACCGCTTTCACCATGGCGGAGGATTTCTACACCGGCCGGCTGGCGGAGCAGTTCGGTTTGGATGTGCTCGTTCCGGATGAGGCCGGGCAGGCGGAGGTTAACCGGATCATCTTTGAGGAGCTGGTGGTCGGGAAAATCCTGCCGGAGAGTAAAACCAAGTATCTTGAGGTGATTGGTGGTCTGGTGGCCCGCGGGGCACAGGGCGTAATCCTGGGCTGCACCGAGATCCCGCTGTTGGTCAAAGCGGAGGATGCCAGCGTGCCGCTGTTCGATACCACCTTCATCCATGCCGAGGCGGCGGTGGAGGAAGCAGGCAGGTAGTTGGTAGTCTCTAGTCGGGTAGTCGGTGGTCTTTAGTCTGGTAGTCGGCTGTCGAGAATGCGTAGTTGAATTTGGAATCGAGGCTTTAGCCGGAACCCCCCTCCTTAATGGTGAATGGTAGTCAAAGAAAATTTATCCTCCCCCGCACGTGTGGAGGCATGAGATTGATTATTTGCGACACAACTTATTAATTTGTATGAAGGGCGGGCGGTTCGCCAACCGCCCCAACAGCACAAATTTCCTGAAAACCGATAACTGACTACTGCCTACTGACAACTGCCTTAACCACCCAACGGTCTACCCCGCCGAGGTGGTATTTGTATTCCTCGTCGCCGCGCATCAGGTCGAAGGCTGCAGTGTTTTCTTCGATGGCATCCTGGATCAGCAGGCCGATCAGCGAGATGCCCGGGGAAAGCTTGGCGAACTTGCTCGCCATGCAGGAGTTATAGACCCACACGCGGTTGTCGTAGACAAAATTGAGGTAGCCGGCGGCTTTCTCGCGGCCGACGATCAAAAAACGCAGGTCGAGCCAGCCGTGATCGGCGGCCGCCTGGGCAACGGCTTTGATCTGCTCGATCATTGTCCCCTGCAGGAAGGAGTCTTTTTCCGGTTCCTCACGCATCATTGCGAAGAAATCTTCCATTTCTGTGTCCAGGTCAGCCTGATCTTCCACCCGCACCACCCGGGTGGGGATGAAATGGCGGAGCACGTTGCGCATCTTGCGGGTCAGCTCTCTACGGTAGCGGCTGTCCAGGGATTCGAGATAGGTATCAAAGTCTGCTGGCAGGGTGATCAGCGGTGAGGGCTGCAGGCGTTCCTGAGAGAAATTCAGCCCATATTTACCCGCGGCTGTCTCCAGCGCAGCCAGTGTGGGAGACTCTTCGAGGATGTTGGATATTTCTAGGGCTTCCCAGGTGGGGGCGTCCGGCCCGGTGAGGTGGGCGAGCAGCGCGTCGGTGAATGCATCCAGCTGCTCGGCAGGGACAATTAAGTCGAGGAAATCGGAAATCTCCAGGCTGCCCAATAAGAACAAAGCGGGCTTCCCGGCATGATTCTTGCTTAAAAAGAAGGGAGCGATCCCCGTGAGAGCGTCGTCTTGGTCTCGGCCGGTGAGAATATAAAGCTCGGCAGATTCCCATTCTCCGCCGCCAAGGTGCTGCCACCAGGCTCGCAGATACTCATGACGCAAGAAAGGCACATTGCTGATGCTGCCAGCCAGCAGCTGGTTCCACTCTTCGGCCAGGGCGTCCCATGCTTGTACAGTTTGGATGGTATTGATTTTCATTCGGTTTACTCTCTTGATGATTGCTGATACTTAGACGCACTCCACTCCCAAATTTTACCAGTATAATAAAAACTGGAAGCAGGCTCCGGGAATGCAAATCGAGGAGCGCTTCAATTAGATAATTATCCTCTCGATATTAAGAGAGCACGGTTTTGGAAGCGAATAGAACAGATGACAAATTTTGACCTCAATATCCTACCAATTCACCGCCGGGCAGGCAAAGATCAAACCAGCCTGGCAGGTTTACGTGCTGCCGCCGCGCCGAAGCGAGCGGCTCGCGGCCGTAAGACGGATCAGCTGATCATCTTGCTCAGTTTCGATGGCCAGCCGCCGTTTTCAGATGAACGGATTGCAGAACTGCTCAGGCGTCTGGAAGCAGGCTTCTATGAAACCCCTGGTTCGCTGACCTCCGCCAGCCGCGAGATGATCGAAGAACTCAACGGCTTGCTGCTGAGCATCAACGAGCGCGGGGCGGGCACTCGAAAGCAGGTCAGCGGGTCGATCTCCGTGCTGGTGATCCGCAATCAAGACCTGTACCTCTCGCAGTCTGGTCCCGGTCACCTTTTCGTACTGATGCCGAAAAAAGTAGACTACGTCAGCGATGAGAAAGCCGCTGGACCGGGTTTAGGGGTCAGCCGCGCGGCGGCGATCCATTTTGCCCAGCTGTCTTTAGAGGCGGGATACCGCCTGCTGTTTACCCCAGAGATTCCAGATGGGTGGACCGCCGAGACCTTCCAGGAAGCCCACAACCAGCCGTTCCATACTGCCCACAGCTGTTTCATGAATGACGGCGGGGAGAACGTATCCGCCGCTTTTGTAGATGTACTCCCTGGGAGCGGCGCGGTTGCGATGCTGCGAGCCGCCCCGACAGGCGTTGGGCATGATGCAGC
>JBDLJU010000082.1:0-11900 GCA_039714215.1 Chloroflexota bacterium
TAATTTTTTCATCAGATTCTCTCCTCCCAACCGCGGGAGTTGTGGATCGAACTTCGTTCGATCAAATGGAAAAATCGGCAGGGCAGCAAACAGCCCTGCCGATTAGTATATCAGTTATTCTTTGGGCACAAAATACACGTCTGTGGGTTTCAGTTTACTGTTGCGCAGGAACTCCGGCGAGACCCGCATCCCGATCCAGTCCAGGGTCGCCTCCATCGGATCCATCCCAAGCAACCGGGTGAGCAGCAAGGTGTTAACCCCGTCGAACTCGATCAATGCCAGGATAAAGGGCGTCTCTGGGAGGAATTCTTCCGAGCCGAAATGGCACACGGTAAAAGCATGCACACGCGCCTCGCGGTCAGAGATATCAATCCAGTTGGTTTCCGCGCCCGAGTACATGTCATGGCCGCGCGGATTGGCATAGGTATAGCCATCCACCGGGTCCTGGTTAGCCAGCAGGCGTTTTTGGGTCAGGCCTGCAAACCACGGGCTGTCCTGGGCATAGGAGTGCAGATAGGTGATCTGGTAGTCCTGCTCGATCTGGATTGGCGCTAACTTCTTGAGGAAAGCCAGGCTGTCCGGATCAGTTTCGATTGGGAAGGGAATTCCATGGACGATGTAGCCGCCCAAAGTTTCTTCGCGTTTTGATGGTAATTTCGTCATCGTTATTCCTCCTTCTCCAGCACAGTGACCGTTACGTAGGTGCCTGTCCCGGCATGCGAATGGATCGCACCCTTCTTGGCATCTTTAAGCTGTAACGTATTATCATCGAAATGCTTTTCGACAGAATTTTGCAGCTGCCAGATAGCAAAGACCGCCTGCATCAATCCAGTCGCCCCCACAGGGTGTCCACAGGCAATCAGGCCGCCTGAGGGATTTACTGGACAGATCGTTTTTTCCTTCAAATCAAGACCATAGTCCAATCCATCCAAAAAGGCTTTACCAGAAGCGGCAAACTCTCCGCCCTCGCCGTAGCGGCACAAACCAAGGTCTTCGTAGGTTTGAATTTCGCTTGAGGTATAGGCGTCGTGGAGCTCCACGAAATCAAGTTCATTGAGCGGGTCCGAGATCCCGGCATGCTTGTAAGCCATGTTTCCGGCAGTCCGCCCGGCCCGGAAGGAGTGTATCCCAGGGTAGCGGGTGCCGTGATCCCACAATTTTTTGTAATGTTTGCGGGTATCATCGGAACCTTTTTCCTGCTCGGTAGCGTAGGTTTCCATAAAGTCATCGTAGTCTACATGGGGACGGTCCGCCATCCGCATCGCATCCGTGCCGCGGCCGATCCCGGTGATTTTTACCAGCGGTCGCTCAATCTTGGCTCCAGCATCTTCTAATTTCTTCAGTCCTTCCTCCGAAACTAGAATCGTAGCAGCCGCGCCGTCTGACATCACGCAGATATCCAGGCGGGTAAGCGGCCAGGCCACCATCGGGGAGTTGCGCACATCCGCGATTGTGTAGCGGTTGCGTTTTTGTGAGTAGGGGTTGTGGTAAGCATTGATGTGATTCTTCACGCTGACATGCGCCATCTGCTCCACTGTGGTACCAAACTCTTTCATATGACGAGTGACCATCATGGCGTAATACCCGGAATAAAAACCTCCGACCGGATAATCAAAAGAAACATCGGATGCCAGGGCGATGAACTCATTCCCCTTCCAGGTTTCCACATGGCTCATCGTCTCATAACCATAAGCGACGCAGATATCCATGTGTCCGCTGGCGATAGACTTCCATGCTTCCTGGAAGCACAACCCGCCGGTTGCTCCGCCGCCTTCCACCCGGTGACTGGGCTTCGGGCACAACCCCAGGTAATCCTGGGCCATGATCGCAGCCATCAGCTGACGGGAAAAATGGTCGGAGAAGTAAGACGCTACCGAACCATCGACCAGCCGGGTGAATGTGGGAAAGTCCAGCCCGATATCATTGATCGCATAATCGTATGCTTCCTTGATGATCGCCTGGAAGGTTTTATCTGGCCGGGATTTGGCAAACTTACTCACCCCGCCAGATACTGCGTAAACAGGTCTCATATGGTAATCCTCCTTAGGATAGTGAAGATACTTAATTATTATATAGGAAAACAGAGAGATGGTAGTTACAGGTTTTCACATAGATTGAGGCGCTGACTCGTTTCAATAAATCTTCTGAACTTACCCAAGAAAAGAGCAGAACTTTTACTCCTTAGAAAAGAACCCATGCCCAAAGAGCGATTGTAAACCAGGTACGCTTGAAATCCTCAAATGTGACCGGGTAGCTCGACTGCAACTTAAAAACGGACTATAATTTAGGGAAGCAAACAAGGAGGTAGTAAGATGGGAAAATCAATCCGTTTCACCACGCTTTTAGTCGTTCTACTGTTAGCAACCTTAGCCTGCCAGCCGTTTCCAACCGCCAGCCCGCAGGGGCCAGCGCCATCCACAGAGGTCGTCTCAGCACCGGCTACCAGCGCGCCACTGGTTCTACCAACGATAATTGAAGCCACCGCCACAAACCCACCGCCTGAAATGCCAACCGAACCCGGCCAGATCTTCATCGACGATTTCTCGAACCAGGATTCAGGCTGGTCACAACATTATACTGACAATGCTGATTGGGATTATTATATGGGCGGATATCGCGTCTCGGTGAGAACCTCTGGTGTTGCTGCAGTCAACTACTTAATGGATCATGATTACGAAAATGTTCGGCTCGTCGTTGATGCAAGAAAGATCGGCGGCCAGGAAGAAAATCTTTATGGATTGATTTGCCGACAGGAGGAAGAAACCTCCTCTTTTTATGCAGCAGTGATCAGCAGCACTGGTCATTACGCAATCCTCAAGCTCGCTAAAGGGGAATCTGTGAACATATCAAAAAATTATGAACAATCTGTAGTAATTAACCAGGGTTTGACACTAAACCTGATCGAAATGTCCTGCACAGGAAACCGGATCAGCTTGACGGTAAATGGGGTCCTCCTCAGCGAGGTTTATGATAATTCCTTCCAAATCGGGACTGTGGGGATGTTTGTAACAACCGCGAACACTGAATCAGCCGATGTTCTCTTTGATAATTTCCATCTCTATTTAGAAGAATAGGGTTTAATCATAGTGAACTACCCGCGATGGCCGAAGATTATAATTAGCTAAGGTAACCGATGAAACTTACTCACTACCAGTCCGCTGAGGAATTTTTAACCACCACCCGCGAGACCATGGAAGCCCATGAAGTAGTCAACAGCCTGATGCTGGGGATTGCCGAAAACCTGACCCAAAACCCCCACTTTTACAGCGACGCAGACCCTTACCTTGCAGTGGTCGAGCACGACGGTCGCCAGGTGCTGCGCGCCACGATGACCCCACCATATGGACTGCTGCTTACCTATCCCTCACCCCCTGAAGCCGAGGCTTTTCAACTGGTTGTCGAAGATATCCAGGAGAAAGGTTTACCCCTCGCCAATCTCAGCTGTACAAAACCAATCGCCGAGCAGTTTGCTCAAGCCTGGGCAAATCATCATCAGGGCAGCTATCAGCTGGAAATGGCGCAGCGATTGTACGAATTGCGAACGGTCAATCCTGTAGAAAACGTACCGGGTGAAATCCGCACAGCTGTTGGCGCCGATGTCCCCTTATTGGTCGAATGGATGATTGCCTTTGAGATTGATTGCTTTGGCAAGCTTGAATCCGAGGAGGAGCGCATCACGAAAAACGTCGCCGCGGGTGTGGCAGCAGGAAGTTGGGGAATTTGGTTTAACGAAGAAAACCCGGTCTCAATGGTGGTCAGCGGGCGACCCACCCGTCATGGGATCAGTGTATCGGGCGTCTACACACCCCCAGAGCATCGTAAACATGGATATGCCAGCGCCTGTGTGGCTGCCCACAGCCAGAAGCTGTTAGACCAGGGCTACCAGTTCTGCTCGCTGTTCACCGACCTGGCCAACCCGACATCAAACAGCATCTACATGCAAATCGGATACCAACCGGTAGCTGATTTTGACAAATTTAAATTAATCCCACCTCAAAGTTAATTAAGCCACATCTCAGCCCAAGAGAAACACCTATGTCAACCAGAAGAATCTGGCTCCATTCTTGCTGCATTAAAGTATTCAACCGCTGGTCAATACTCACTGACAAAACAGCTTGACCTAACCAGCCTGCGATTATACAATCGAATTAAAGTTAGGTCGCCAGTACGCTCACGCTTATTGGCGCGCCAATCGTTGCTTTTAAAGGAGTAACGCTGGAAACATCAGAGGAAAACATCTTCCGAGCATGGGCCGGTGGCTTGCGTAAACGTGGGCTTCACCAGTTTGCCGCGGCTTTTTTAGAAGCCAGCGGCCCACTAAACCTGGTGGGGGCCCAGTTGGTCTTTCTGGGTCAGCCGGTGCTCAGCAGCATGCTTGCCGGCAGCAAGCTCACCACCCTTGCCCATATGCTTGAAGAGCCTGAGCAGACCGAGCTGTTTATCCGCTGCCTGCGGGAGGATTCTGCATGAATCTCACCAATTTAATTGTGGTCTTTGGCTTCGTTGGGCTGATGCTGTTCTTCTTCTTTTTCAACCAACGGCGTCCAGGTCGGCACCTGCGGGATATCCCGGCATATTACCGCGTAGGCGGAGCGATTGAAGTGGCTGTTGAAGACGGTTCCCGCATTCATATCTCAATTGGGCGCGGCGATGTACTCAGCCCGCAAGGGGCCGCCGCAATGGTCGGTCTCAGCATGCTCCGCAAGATCGCCACCGTCGCCTCAGACAGCGACCACCCTCCTCTCGCCAGCACCGGGGACGGTATGCTCGGCATTCTCGCCAGAGACACAATCTACTCAAGCTATAAAGCACTCAATTTAACAACAGGGTACAAACCGAACATGGGCCGCGTAACCGGGCTGACCCCCTTCTCTTTTGCTTCCGGGGTGATCCCCTTAGTTTTTGATGAACGCGTCTCCACAAACCTGATGATCGGCAGCTTTGGAAGCGAGGCCGCATTGATCACCAGCGCCGGCGAACGCAGCCAGGCGCGCACCCTCGCCGCCACAGACAACCTCCCTGGTCAGGCGGTGATGTACGCAGCCACTCAAGACCCGCTGATCGGCGAAGAACTCTACGCTGGAGGCGCCTATTTAGATGTCGGAAAAATGCACGAAGCCAGTCTGCATGCCCAGGATATCGTTCGCTGGGTGATTGCCGGTGCTATCTTGCTCTCAGCGCTGGCTGGAATACTACAAGGATTGTTTTAAAGTGAAGAGCAAAAACAAGTTCTCGATCCAAACACCCATCGCGATGATCATCGCGATCGTTACTGGCGTAACCATGCTGGCAACCTACATTTGGCCAATGCCAGGCATTCAGGTCACACTGCTTAACTGGGTCACGATCATGGCTGCTGCCGCGCTGGTGATCGGGGTATTCAACCTGGTCAGCGTGCACGGCAGACGGGTGATTGAGGGAAAAAATATTGTCAACAGCGCAGCACTGGTAATTGCAATGGTTGCCGCTTTCTTTATCAAATTTTTAGACCAGGATTATCTCCCTGCGGAATGGATGCTCTCCTATCTGATTGTCCCAATTGAAAGCGCTTTAATGGGCGTACTGGTGGTTTCCCTGGCGTATGCCGCAGTCAGGCTGATCTCCAAACGACCAAACCTGTACTCAGGAATTTTTATTACCACTGTATTATTTTCTCTGGTTGCAAATACCGCGCTCGGGTTATCGATTCCTATCATCGGGGATACGATCAAACCTTTCGTAACGCATGTGCTTGCTTCCGCAGGCGCCCGCGGCATCCTCATCGGCGTTGCTCTCGGTACAATTACCACCGGACTGAGGATTTTGATGGGCGCGGACCGCCCGTACGGCGGCTGAAATTTATGTCAAGGCGAATAGTAAATGGCACCTGATTCCGACAACAATTCCCCAGACTGGCTGGAAGGTCTCACGCCAGAAGAGGAACCCGCTGAATTCAATCCAGAATCCAGCGATGATCCTTCCTGGATGAATGACTCCAAAGGATCTGACGATGCCCCAGATTCCAGCCAGGGGGTCGTCCCTGATTGGTTGGAAAATATCCGCCAGCAAGAGAAGTCTGAAGAACCCGAACAGGATGAACTGCCGAAATCCGGGTCACTTTCCCCAGAAGACAAGAAGGACACTGCCAACTGGCTGGAGAATATCCGCACACAATATGCCTCAGACACCGGGCAGCTAGATGCATCAGCGATACCCGAACCTGTTGATCCCCCATCCCAGGATTACATGGAGCGGGTTCAAACATTAAAAGATCAGGAGCAGGGCAGCCCTCCCCCCGCTGCGCCAGAAGCACCATCTCCAGCTATTGAAGAACAGCCAAGCGCTGAACCCCCTGCAGAAGACCCTGGCTGGGGAGATTCCCCTGGAGTGGACTTAACCTCATCCAGCACACCCGCGGGCATCTGGGGAGATGACCCCACTGAGGAGCCCAGCGCAGAAGATTCAAGCCCAGATTGGCTGGGCGGCTTGCCCTCCATCGATTCTGGCGAGTTGGTCGATGAAGTAATCCAACCAGCGCAAGACGATCAGGCACAGGTGCCGAATTGGCTGCAAGGCATGGAGCCGGAAGATTCAGCCGACCTGCCGGAGGCGCCAGGATTGGACCAGGCGGCTGACCAGTCCCCCGAATGGCTGGCTGGTTTTGGGGATGAACCTCCCCCGGTCCCTACACCAGGCATCGCAGACATTCCCAACGTGGAAGACCCTGGTCTCCCAGAATCAGATGAACCAGCTGAAACACCAGGCGGCGGCCTTCCCAACTGGCTTGAAAACCTGAAATTCAGCCCAGATGACAGCCGGCGGCACCTGGAGGAAGGAGAAGCTTTTGCAGAGAATTATGCGCAAGAAGATGTCTCTGCGCTGCTTTTCGAACCAGACGATCTTCCAGATTGGTTGGATGATGAAGACCCAGATGCCCCCATAGAAATCAAACAGCCGCCTGCCAGAGCGGAAATTGCCCCACCTACCGAAACCCAGGTGGAAGATATTGCACCCGCGGAACTCCCCAGCTGGCTGCAGGCAATGCGCCCAATTGAAGCTGTAACCGAACCAGACAGCGAGGAAAGCGAAGCGCCTGTCTATACCGGCGAAAAAGAAAAAGAGGGCCCATTAGCTGGTCTCTCCGATGTGCTTCCCGCGGAAACATTCGTGGTATCTTTCAGCAACAAAGCGCTGCCGGTTACCGGTTTTGAACTCAGTGAAGCTCAGCAGACCTACACAAAAATATTAAAAACGATGGTGGATACTGAAACCACCAGCCCGCCTGTCAAAAGACGAAAGATGGCCCTCCCCCAGAAGATGCTTCGTTGGGTAATCTCGTTGTTGATGATGGCAGCTGTCTTTTTTGGCTCCTGGGAATCCTCTGATACATTTACCCTCCCCCCAGCAGGAATCCCAGATGAAGAAACTGCGGTATACAACCAAATCGAAGCGATCAGCCCAAACTCTGAGGTACTGGTAGCTTTTGATTACCAGCCCGGCTTCTCCGGCGAGATGGAATCTGCCGCTTACGCGGTGATTGACCATCTGCTCCACAAGAATACCAGCCTCTCTGTAGTCTCCACCCAACCGACCGGGCCCGACATGGCCACCCGCTTTCTAAATTCGAAAATGTCTCACCATCCTGCTGTCTCCGGGATTAAGTACTCAAACCTCGGGTACATTGCTGGAGGAGCAGCTGGTTTGCGGAACTTTGCCGCCAATCCACGGATGGCAATCACGCCGTTGAATGCCCTCGGTCAAAATCTCTGGACCCAGCCCCCCCTGAATGCGATCCAAAACATCCAGAGCTACGCGCTGGTACTGGTAATCACCGATGACCCAGATGTCGCCCGCAGCTGGGTAGAGCAGGTGCAACCCTACCTCGATCCAAGCGCAGCTGGCACAGGGACGCCGCTGTTGATGGTCGTCAGCGCTCAGGCCGAACCCCTGGTGTACCCCTTCTACCAGAGCAACCCCAAGCAGGTCTCAGGGATTGTCTCCGGAGTGGTCGGCGGCGCTTACTATGAAGTCACCTATACCGGTGTAACCGGAAAGGCTGGATCGGCAAATAACTATTGGTTTGCCTATAATATTGCGATCTTGATCGCGATTGCCTTAATTGGCGGGATCAGTTTCATCAATTTATTTGGTGTACTCTTCCGGTCCAACAAAAAACCAAAGCAACGAGGAAGCGCCTGATGTTTGAGAACCAATTAGAATTAATTGGCATGCTGGTATCTTTCACTTTTACCGTTTTGGTGCTGAGCTACGCGCTGGGCGACAACATGCTCTTCCGCCTGGCGATCCACATCTTCATTGGTGCGGCTGCCGGGTATGCTGCCGCAGTAGCGATCAAAGCAGTTTTACTGCCCAGGCTGATGAGCATGAGCGATATGCAATTCATGATTGCATTGGTCTGGATAGGCCTGCTCGCCCTGAAGCTCTTTGGATCCACTCCGCAGATTTCAAGGCTGGGGAATTTAGCCTCAGCAATGATGGTTGGCGTGGGTGCCGCGGTAGCCGTTGGCGGCGCTATCCAGGGCACCCTGCTTCCCCAGATCTCGGCTGCTTCTAACTTTTTTAGTTCGGCCAGCTACGATAATTTTTTCCAGTCCCTTATTTGGGGGAGTTTTGCTCTGGTAGGCACGATTACATCACTCGCCCATTTCCATTTCAGCGCTAAAGCAGTTCAAAATCAAATCCCCAAACGCTCTCGTTTGATTGAATTTATCAGCAAGATAGGTCATGTGTTTATCGCGATCGCTCTCGGCGTGATCTTTGCCGGGGTCTACAGCGCAGCCGTACTTGCATTGATCGAACGTTTCGATTTTATCGTCCAGGTAATCAAGAGGTTGGTGAGCTAGATGGCAGAAGAGTCCCAAGACTTCATCGAAGAATTCCAGGAAGCCGAAGACTCCTTCCGGAGCGGGTCGTTAATGACCGTCGATATCGGTTCGATTACCACCCGGGCAGCCCTGTTTGATCTTGTCGAAGGACGTGCCAGGTTCCTCGCTTCAGGCTCTGCGGTCAGTACCGCTGGACCGCCTCTCTTCGACGCCAGTGAAGGGGTGCGTTTTGCCATGGACCAGGTCAGCGATATTTCCGGCCGGATCCTCACCCAAGAAGATGGCCGCCCAATCATTCCTTTCACTGGCGGAGGCGCAGGGGTCGATTTCTTTTCGACCACATTTTCTGCTGGCTCTCCACTAAAAACTGTGGTGGTTGGCTTATTAGATGAAGTCTCGTTGACCAGCGCAAAAAACCTGGCAGACACAACCTACACCAATGTGATCGCCTCGGTCAGCCTGAGCAACTCTGGCAAGCCAGAGACCTATATCGACAAAATCCTGAAAGAACGCCCTGATGTGATTCTGATCGCTGGCGGAACAGACGAAGGCGCCGGACAATCCGTCTTTCGACTGGTCAACTCCATTGGAATGGCGATGTATTTACTGCCCGAAGGCGAACGACCCAGCGTACTCTATGCTGGGAACTCTGCTCTGGCAGCTAAAGTAAAGAAATTTTTTGACCCGCTCACCAAGGTTTTCCTCGCGCCGAACATCCGACCTGCGCTCTCCGTGGAGCAGCTCGGACCTGCCCGGGCAATTCTCACCGAGATCTACAACCAGCATCATATCAGCAAGGTCTTAGGGGTCGCTGAATTGAACACCTGGTCAAGTGGGAACTTCCTGCCCAGCAGCCACGCAATCGGGCGGGTGACCCGCTTTTTCAGCAAGATCATTCCAAAACCCGAAACTACCGGTGTGCTTTCAGTAGATGTTGGCGCGTCTTCGACTGTGGTCGCCGGCGGATTCAATGGCGATCTGCGATTGCGCGTTTTCACCGATTTGGGAATGGGTCAAGGTCTTTCCGGTGTGTTGAAACGCAGCCAATTAGCCGACATCACTCGCTGGATCCCGGTGAGTATTTCTCCCAACTATGTCCTGGATTACATCCAGAATAAAATCATCCATCCCAGCACGCTGCCTGCCACCCTGCAAGACACCTACATTGAGCAGGCCATCGGGAGGGAAGTGCTCTCCCGGGCTGTCAAAGAATCGATGGCTGCATTTCCAAAGAATATCCGCCGTCTTGAGGCAAACACGCTCCCGGTGTTCGATCCAATCGTGATCAGCGGCGGGGTGTTCACCAATGCCCCATCACCAGCATACAGCCTGTTGATGATTTTAGACGCGCTGCAGCCAACCGGCATTCAGCGCATCCTGCTGGACAAAAATCACCTCAGCGCAGGATTAGGTGCTGCCTCGATCGTGGTGCCAGCATTGATTTCGCAGCTGCTCTTCGACCCCACCGTGTTTATCAATCTAGGATTTGTCGTTTCCCCGATCAGCCGGGTGCGCCAGGGGACTGCTATTCTCCAGGTGCGCGTGCAGTACGAATCCGGACACGAGACCACCATCAAGGTTCAGCAAGGCAATATCCAATCGATCCCCATCCCAATGGGGCAGCGAGCGAAGGTATTCCTTGACCCGCTGCACAGGGCAAACATCGGGCTTGGGCCAGGACGAAGCACCTCAATGCAGGTCATCGGTGGGTTGTTTGGGCTGGTGGTTGATGCTCGCGGCAGGCCAATTAATCTACCTTCGCAAGATGAAGCACGCCATAAGTTGCTGCTCAAATGGCAAGGTGCGTTCCTCAAAGATCGACTATAAATGAGTAAAGTGCTGATCGCTGATCAAATGATCTGGATAAATTTCCAGATCCGAGGCCGAATTGGCACAGCTCTTGCACAAAAAGTGGTAATCCGATTATGTTAATATCTGTTTCGCACATCCTCCCCCTGACCACCGTCCAACGACGGCGATATTTACCAATCGCCGGTAAGGTGTTGGTTCGCGCCGGTCAGGAAGTCACCGCCGACCAGGTGATTGCCACCACGGATGCGTTCGCCAATCATATCTCGATAGATTTGGAACGCGGCCTGGGCGTCCCTAAAAACAAGGTGACCGGGTATCTCAAGCGTAAAGTTGGAGACGAGGTTTCCGAAGGGGCCGTGATTGCCAGCCGCAGCGGATTAATTGGACGGACAGTGCGCGCCCCACGCAGCGGCACGCTGGTGACGATCGGCGGGGGGCAGGTATTACTGCAGGCCAAGCAGAAGCCCTTCGAGCTTAAAGCTGGCGCTCCCGGCACCGTGGTTCAGGTGGAACCCGATTTTGGGGCAATTATCGAAACCACAGGAGCATGGATACAGGGAGTGTGGGGCAATGGTAAAGTCAGCTCTGGCGTGCTCGCCATCGGTGTCGAACAGCCCGATCAGGTGATCACCACCAGGGACCTCAAGTCCAGCCAGCGGGGCTTTATTCTGCTGGCCGGGTACTGTGTAGACCAGAAAGTGTTTGACCGGCTGGCGAAAATTCAGGTCCGCGGCCTGGTCTTGGGAAGCATGGCGACCCGCCTGATCCCTGCAGCAATGCGAGCCCCGTTTCCGGTGATGGTCATCGATGGCTTTGGCGCAATGGGAATCAATCAGGCAGCATTCACCCTGCTTGCCACCAACGCGGAGCGAGAAATCTCGCTCAATGCCGCCCTGCACCAGCACCACACCGGGCAGCGACCAGAAATAGTGATTCAACTGGAAGGGCAAGGCGCCCCTCCAGTACCGATGGATTTAGAAACCGTGGAAATCGGGAAGCAAGTAAAGATCTTGCGAGCCCCTTACCATGGAAAAGTTGGAACAATCGAACGGCTGCTCGGTATTATCCGCTTACCTAACGGGATGCGGGTCGAAACCGCCGAAGTAGCCCTCAGTGACGAAGAAAAAGTGCTTGTACCCCTGGCGAACCTTGAGATTCTGGGGTAAAACTAAAAGATAAGGAGTGATTGGTCATGCTGGACGATTTTGAATTAGATTACCCGGAAGATGAAGACTTTTCCGATGATGACGACGGAGGCGGCTC
>JBDLJU010000083.1:0-11890 GCA_039714215.1 Chloroflexota bacterium
TTTCATCTCAGGTCAGGTTACTCCCGGGGGATCACAACCATCAGCACAAGATAGGCAGCTATCCCAGGGATACCGCCGGGGATCAAGGCAAGGATGAATGCGAGGCGGAACCAAAACGAGCTGATCCCGGTGAATTCGGCTAAACCACCGGCTACGCCGGCAACAACTTTATCTCTTCGGGAGCGCCGCAACAATCTTCTTGTCTGGCTAGACATCTACTTTCTCCATAAATTTAATAGTTATCATATTCAATTATTAATACGGAAATTAAAGGGAAAAGTTTCAGTTTTATATCTAGGCGGAAGAATAACGGTCATCGACATCTTCAAGCTTGAGGCTGATTGTCTGGCTGGTGGTATCGCGCCCCATGGTGATCCCGTAGATCACATCGGCAGCCTGGACGGTGTGACGGTTGTGGGTGATTACCACAAACTGGGTCTGCTCGCTCAAATCGGTGAGCACCTCTCGGAAGCGAGCGACATTGGCCTCATCGAGCATTGCATCAACCTCGTCCATCACACAGAATGGGGTCGGCGAAGCTTTGATCAGAGAGAAAACCAGCGCCGCGGCGGTCAGGCTGCGTTCGCCGCCAGAGAGCAGCGCCAGCTGTTGGGTACGTTTCCCGGGCAGGCGCGCTTCAATATCAATGCCCACATCATTGAGGTCTTCACCTTCGGAGATCACCAGGCGGGCTGAGCCACCGCCAAATAAGCGGGTAAAGATCACCTTGAACTCAGCCGCGACCACCTCGAAAGTTTTGCGGAACTCACGGTTCATCAGCTCATCGAGCTCGGCAATGATCTCACGCACGTCGCGTTCTGCCGCAGAAAGGTCCTCAACTTGCTGGCTGAGGAACTCGTGGCGTTCTTTGACTTCCCGGTATTCCTTCTGGGCATCGGGGTTGACGGCACCCAGGCGGCGTAAATGCATCCGCTGCTGCTTGAGGGTGTCATCGAGATCGGGGGAAATTTCATTAATTACCGGCAGGCGCTGGACAACTTCCCCCAACGGCAGCGGGCTGGGACCCGGGAGATCGCTGACGTATTCAAATTCCACCAGACCGAAATCGGTTTCAATCCGCTGGCGGAGGGTATCCAGGGATTCCTGCTTGCGGGCCAGAGCGATCTGTGCCTGGTTGTAGTAGCGTTCTGCCACGCTTGATTTCTGGCGCAGCTGGGATTCTTCGCCAAGGGTCTCGCCCTGCTGGCTCTCCAGGGCAGCCAGTTCAGTTTCGGCAGGCTTGATTAATTCGTTGGTCTCTTCGATCTGCTTACCAATCCCGCCCTCAGAAGTGCGCATTTCCTCCACGCGTTTGTCGAGAGCAGCAATCTCTTGATGCAGGCGGTCGAGGCGCGCTTTCTGCTGGTTGAGGCGTTCCTGCTGGGACTGGTACGCCGTCTGGTGATCGGTATGCGTCTGCGAGGCGGCAGTCAGTGCCTGCTGGCCGAGAGCGACCTGGGCTTCCCAGTAGGAAAGCTGGCTGATCTGCTCATCAAGGGAAATGCCGCCCAGTTTAACGGCGACTGCCTGGAGCTGCTTCTCTGCGGCAGCGATGCCTTCAATCGTTTGAACGGCATCCTGCTCGCAGGTCTCAATCCGCTGGCGGGCATCGGTTAATTCAGTTTGATTGGTTTGCTGCTGGTTGAGCCGCCAGCCGACCTGACCTTTGACCTGTTCAAGGGCAAGGTTGGCCTGCTGGAACTGCTCGGAAAGCTGGCGGTAGTCGTTCTGCGCCTGGGTGGCCGCTTCGCCTGCGCTGGAGAGATTCTCCCTCGTTTCGGCTTCCTGCTGATCCAGGGCGGTTAACTGCTGGTTGACTTCAGCTAATTTTTGATCGGTTTTCTCAATTTTTTCAGATAATTCCTTGCGCTGCCGCGGCCGGCGCAGCGCGGCCGCCCGTCCGCCTGAATCGACCAGGATCGCCCCACCCCCATGGAAAAGCTGGCCATTAAGCGTCACCACCCGCAGCAAATTCTCTTTACCGCGTAATATTTTTCTTGCTGCCCTTCGATCTTCGACCACCAGGACCTGCCCAAGGAGCAGATCAACGGCAGGGCGCAGTTCCGGTGAGGTTTTCACCAGGTCAGCAGCGACCCCAAGGCAGCCAGGATAATCTGAAGCATCCAGCGGCGCCTGCGGGGAAAGCTCCGTTAATGGAAGCAGTGCAGCTTTTGATGGCTCCTTTTCAAGCAGCTCTAAGGCACGCTCAGGTCCAGATGCGTCATCAAACAAGACCGCATCTACAAAATCGCCTAAAGCGGCGGCCACCGCGGTTTCGAATTTTTCAGGGACCTGCAGCTGGCTGCCCAAAGCGCCTTCCAGGCTCTTGAAACGACCCTGCTGGGCAGCCTGGAGGAGCAGCTTTGCACCGCTGGCATAACCGGAGAAGGATTCCTCCGCTTCAGCCAAAACTTTGTGCTCCGCGGTCAGGCGGGCAACTTCCCCCGCCAGGCGGGTGGTTTCGGACTGCAGCTGCTGGCGCTGCTCCTGCAGGGAATCTAATGCAGTGCGCAGGGCATCACGCTCTTGTTGGGCATGCTGATATTTTTCATCAGAGGCTTGGCGGGCTTTTGCTGCCTCCGTGGTTAATTTCTCGTGTTGGTTGACCTGGTCTTCAGTTTCTTTCAAGGCCTGCTGGTGATTGAGCTGCTCAGCCTGCATCCGTTCGATGCGGGTGTGCAGTTCGGTCTCGCGGGCGGAAAGTTCAGCCCGCTTACCGGTAAGCTGGTTGATCTTTTGCTGCAGGGCTTGCTGTTCCTGCTCCACCTGCTGGCGGGCGCCCCGTTTTTCAGCCAGGGCCGCCTGTGCAGTCCCCAGCTCGCCTTCAGAGACATCTGCAATTTGTTTGGCTTCATCTACTCGCCGGGCGTATTCATCTACCCTGGTTTGCTGGATTTTCAGTTCTTCTTCCAGGCGGGAAATCTCTGCCAGGGCGAGGCTTTCTTGCTCCTGCAGGGCACGGCGGCGTTCATCGCTGACCGCCAGCTCCCGGCTGGTTTCTTCGCGCTGTGCATGGATCTGGGAAAGCTGGCGGTGCCAGGAATTCAGCTGGCCGCGCAGGCTGTTGATCCGGTCTCGGATTTCAGCGACCGACTGCTCAGCGCCCCCCTGCACCTCGCGGGCGGCGTTCATCTCTTTCTCACGCTTGGCAACTTCGCCCATGGAGAACTGCAGCTCTTTTTGAGCCAGATGCCAGTGATAGCCATACCACTCGCGGAGCACTTCGGTCAGGTCGGCGCGGACCTGTTCATATTCTTCGGCACGTTTCGCCTGGCGAGAAAGGCTGCGCAGGCGGGGATTGAGTTCTGAAAGGATATCCTGGACGCGTTCCAGGTTGCGTTTGGTATTTGTCAGACGGCGGAGCGCCTGGTCTTTGCGGTTGCGGTATAGACCGATGCCGGCAGCCTCTTCAAAAAGGCGGCGGCGTTCTTCCGCTTTCAGGGTCAGGGCGGTATCCACCAGTCCCTGGCCGATTACCGTATAGGTGCGTTCAGAGAGACCGGAACTGGCGAGCAGCTCATTAACGTCCCTCAGGCGGACGCGCTGCTTATTGATCAGGTATTCATTGTTGCCGTCGCGATATGCCCGCCGGGTGATCGAGACCTCGGTGAAGTCAATCGGCAGCCAGCCGTCAGCGTTGTCAAAGGTTACCGTGGCAGAAGCCATCCCGGCGCGCGGGCGGTTCTCTGAACCGGAGAAGATCATATCGTCGGTTCTTCGGCCGCGCAACAGGCGGAATGACTGCTCGCCGAGTACCCAGCGCAGCGAGTCTGCAATATTCGATTTACCCGAACCGTTGGGGCCTACAATCGCGGTAATATCTCCCGAAAACTCAAAATGAGATTTGGAAGCGAAGGTTTTATAACCAATCAGCTCGAGAGATTTCAATCGGTTCGGCATAAGTTCAGGGTTCTCTAGTCTTGTTTAATTCTTGATAAGGCATCATTGGCAGCATTCATGCTGGCCAACTGCTTGCTGTTTCCCATACCGCGGCCTAAATGGCGGTGATTGGCGAAGACTTCTACTTCGAATACTTTGGCATGATCTGGACCGCTCTCGGAAATCACTTCGTAAACCGGAGCGGGGTCACCGCCAGATTGTACGTATTCTTGCAGCAGGCTCTTGGGATCTTTATCTTCGTGGTTTTGGAGGATTTTTACAGTTGCCTGTTCAAGCAGCGGGCTGACAAACCTGGTAACTTCCTCCATTCCAGCATCGATCACCAAAGCGCCAATCAGCGCTTCAAATGCGCCGCAAAGCATTGCTCTGCGGATGCGCCCGCCGTTTTCTTCCTCACCCTTTCCCAGGAGAAGCGCATCCCCGAGGTGTATCTCCATCCCAAATTTCGCCAGCTGGTCGGTATTGACCAGGGCAGCCCGCAGGCGGGTGAGGTCACCCTCAGCCATTTCTGGAAAGCGGTTGTAGAGCCACAAACCAACCACATAATCTAAGACCGCGTCGCCAAGGAATTCGAGGCGCTCGTTGTCTTCCAGTGCTTCGGGGTGTTCGTTGAGGTAGGAGCGGTGAGTTAACGCCCGGCTGAGCAGCAAAAAGTCTTCAATTGGCAGCCCAAGGCGAGCGGCAAAGTCCTGAGGCGATTCTGCCTCAAGGTGTCCTTGATGTGGGGTCATCTTTCCTCCGAACTCAAGGAGCGCTAACCACCCCACGGGGTGTCGAGTAGTTTGCGGCCCACAAGTTCTATTGAATTTGATTGAAGATCAATTATACCAGGATTTGGTTAGCTGCTCAGTTTTTGGCTGCGTAAGGAGGAGAAACTACTGCTCAACTCGCTACTCAAGCACATCCAGGATGAGCTCCAGCTGGTCGAGCTCCGACCCGATGACGATCGTCACCTGGTCGCCATCAATCACCATCACCAGATAATCATCCTCGCTCTGCCAGATGCGCCGGTCAGGTTCAACCACGAAATCGTTAACCAATTCGTGGTATTCGTAGCGATGGAACATTGCCGTGATCAAGCTGTTGAAAAACTCCTCAGCCTCTAAAGAATCATCCCACACGGTCTTCCAGACCAAAACCTTCTCATAGCTTCGGTTTTTTTCAAGCAAAATGTAACGATCCCCGCCCCACCCTTCAGCGGCCTGTTGAGCAGCGGTCTCGCCAAAATATTCAGTCATGGTCAAGAAGATACCGTACTCGCCGATCACATTTTCATCGGTGAGCTCCCAACGCTCTCCCAATACCGAGCTGATGTCATCGAGATAGACCCGCTGTGGCCGGTCGCCGGCAAGGTACTTTTCGGGATGGATGATCTGCTCGGAAGAAATCGGCGGGTCCCTGAACGCCCGGTTGACTTCGTCCCAACCATCGATATTGTGCAGGTAATCGACAAATTTCCGGCCGTAGGTATACGGAAAACTGGACATGTTTGAAATATATCCGGGAAGCTCCCGAACTTCACTCGGCTCGTTCTCTGCATTGGGGGAGCCAGCTGCCCACCATCCCAGATCAGGGATGATTGCGTTGAGGTAATGCACCGAAAGCAGGGTAGCGTCCCCTTCCACCAAAGAAAGTGCGGCGAGATCACGGTCGTCATCGGTGGCGCGGGATTGAATCAGGTTAAGGCCAAAATACTGGTCAGCGATGGCGTGCTCACACTCATGTGCAAGGGTGATCTGGTCATAGCTGGTCAGGCGGCCATTGGAGATCACATAGATCTTTTCTTCCCGCGGAGTGTATAAACCTGCGATATTGGTGCCAAGGTGGCCAAGCATCAGATCCCCAACATCGGCTTCATCCGGGATTACACCTAACAAAGTCTGTGGTTGGTAGTCCTGCTCCGTTTCATAAGCGATCTCCTCATCGACATCTTCCAGCATATATGCTCGAACCTCTTCCTGGGAAATTATTTCATATTCAGGAATCTGCAGCACGTCAAGATCTCGCAGCTCGGCAACGTCCATGATGATTTTTTCAATTGAACCGCGGTGAATAGTGCTGTCAGCCAGGTCGAAGGAAATCTGATCTAGCAGGGTCTCGGGACCAATCAAAGTATCCGCAAAATTTTTCATCTCAAAGATACTTAATTGGGCAACAAACAGGTCCCGGCTGCCAAGATTAACTTCAATCACCAGCCCGGCATCCACCTCTGGATCCACCCGGGGCAGGTAACCTGCGGCCACATTGGCAATCGTGACCAGGTCATAAAGATAATCCTCGTCGGCAATTTGTGTGGGACGGATCAACAGGTCAACAATCAGTCCGAATCCCTGATCCTGGTATTCGCCAAAGTACATCCCAGGCACTTTCTCCAGTTCAAAGGATAAGTCGTCCTGAATCATCTGCAGGGCTTGCTCTTGAGAAATTTGATAGCCGTCGTCTTCGAGGACCTGGTAGAGACGCTTCGCCTGGCTGATCCTGACCTGATCTGCATCCTGATCTTCGAGCAGGGATATAAATGTGTCAACGCTGCTGGCTGCCTCGGAGAACATTTCATCGTCACGGAGGCTGAGCGCTCTAAAGAGGTGCAGGCCGGGGTTTTGCGGGTCGGCGGCGATGGCCTGATCAAGCAGCTCGACAGTGCCGTCCTGCTTCCCGCTGAGATAATAGAGCATTCCCTGGAGAGCCTGGGTTTTCGAAGCATCTGGATTTAACTCGGCTGCCTGCTCAACCGCTTCTACTCCATCCGCCACATGGAAATGAGCGAGGAGCAGACCTGCCAGCATGTTGTAGCCTGTCTGGCTGTAGGGGTTCAGTTCCAGGGCCAGGTGCAGCTCCGCCTCTGCGGCTCCAGGATCACCACTCAGGAATAATAGTTTAGCCTGGGCGAGGTGCGCGGATGCCACGGATTTTTCAATTGCCATGGCAGCATCGATCGAATCCTGCGCCAACTGCCATTCTTCCTGGCTGAGATATACTTCGGCCAATCCGAGGTAAGCATCTTCGCTGAAGGGATCAATGCGCAGAGCTTCAAGAAAATCCTGGGAGGCACTGTCGAGATCGTCGGAACACAGCCCTGCCCTGCCGCTGCCAATGATAGGGCCAACCACTCCCGGATACTCGCTGAGCAGCTCAGTATAGACCCGGGCAGCCTGATCACAGGTCTCCTGCTCCAAATAGATTGATCCAATCGTCCAGCTGGCTGAATAAGGATCCGCAGCCAGCTCCTTTGCCTGGGAGAGCAGCTCGAGAGCAGCGGGGTAATCTTCTTGATAGATTGCCAGATAGGCCTGCAATTTTCCTGCAGCCGCTGATTCCGGGAATCTTTCGGTAACCAACGCGACTCGTTCCTCCGCCGCGAGAAGATCATGGCGCATTAAAGCAGTCTGGATCGCGAGGATTTCTGCCGGCAGGTATGCTGGATTCAGCGCCTCAATGCTTTCGAGCAGCGCGTTGGTCTCATCATAGCGCTCCGCGTTGAAGTAAAATTGAGCCAACCCCAACTGCCAGATCACAAATTCAGGATCCAGCCCGATTGCCTCTTGATAGGCAGCCAATGCATGCCCAAAATCATCAGCGGCAGCAAAGTATGCTCCCAGCGCATAATATATTTCAGGGGATTCGGGGTTTTGAGGGTAAGCAGCAGTGAGAATTTCCCAGGCGCGCTCATACTCATAATTACCGACAAAGGCCAGACCAGTCACCATCTGCACAAAAGGATCGCCCGGGTCAAGCTGGTAGGCAAACTCGGCATTGGCGGCGGCATCTCCCAGCTGGTGGCTCGATAATTGGGCGTAAGCCAATACGGAACGCGCGTAGGCATCTTCCGGGACCAATTCCGCCCCTTTTACGGCATTCGGCAGCATCTCATCGAGCTGCTCGCCTTCCCAGAGTTGGGAGAGCGCCAATCCCGAATAACTCGGGCCAAAGCTGGGATCGATCTCAATCGCAGTCTGGAACGCGTCTCCCGCGGCAGCAAATTCGTTCCCGGAGAGCAGGTCCAGGCCGGTTTGGTAGCTGTCCAGGGGAGATGCGGTTGGAGAAGGGGTGGCTGTGGGGGTCGGTTCGAGATTAAATACAGCACAACCGCTTGCAAAGGTCAGCGCTAAAAATAGGGCGGTCAGCAGTGCTTTCTTCATTGGGTATTCCCTCAATAATCGAAAATAGTTTACTTTTTAAGCTTCCCCCAATGATCATTCGATATGGAGGAGTATGATGATCGAACATCGTTCGATCAAAAAAACCAGTCCAGAAATTGTACCTTATTTCTGGACTGGTGATAAGCGGTTTAGATTTAGACGGTCAGTTAATATTACCTGCAGAGCAATCCCCGGCTTAGTGGTAGCCCCGCACGACGAGCACGGCATTATGCCCGCCGAAACCGAAGGCATTGCTGATGGCGATCTCCACCGGTTGCTGGCGAGCCTGGTTTGGTACATAATCCAGATCGCAATCCGGGTCTGGTGTTTGATAGTTGATCGTCGGGGGTAGCACACCTTCACGGATCACATTGACCAGGATGGCGGTTTCCAGCGCGCCGGTCGCGCCCATCAGGTGCCCGGTCATTGATTTGGTCGAAGAAACCGGGAGCTGGTATGCCCGCTCCCCAAAAACCTGCTTGAGCGCTGCCGTTTCAGCGGCATCATTGAGCGGGGTGCCGGTGCCATGTGCGTTGACATAACCAATTTCGTCCAGCGCCACTCCAGAAACCTGCAGCGCAGCTTTTATTGCAGATGCGCCGCCCTTGCCGTCATGATGCGGAGCGGTGACATGGTGAGCATCAGAGGTTGAGCCATAACCGGCCAGCTCGGCGAGGATATCGGCGCCGCGCTGTTTGGCGAAACTTTCCCTCTCCAGGACAAGTACGGCCGCGCCCTCCCCTGCTACCAGGCCATCCCGTTCCAGGTCGAACGGGCTGGGCGTTTTCTCATCCGATCCGCGGCGGGAAAGTGCCCCAATCCGGTTGAATCCAGCCATCCCAGAGATGCATAAGATCGCCTCGCTTGCTCCGGCAACAACGGCGTCCACCATTCCCGCACGAAGCATCAGCCATGCCATCCCAATCCCATCCTGACCAGAGGCGCAGGCAGATGTCACCGAGAAGGAGGGTCCCTGGAAGCCGTGGTCAATGCCCGCCATTCCAGCGGCGCCGTTACCCATCAACATGGGAATCAAGAACGGGCTGACTTTGCGCGGGTTCCCTTCGATGATCTTCTTCATATTGGCTTCAAGCGTCGATAATCCCCCGATCCCGGTGGAGAGCACCACGCCGATGCGCGGCGCGTTTTCTTCGGTGACCTGCAGACCAGATTGGGCAATCGCTTCAGCAACTGCTACAGCAGCAAACTGCTGAAAGCGATCTCGGCGGCGGACTTCTTTAGGTTTAAAATGTTCTTTAGGGTCGAAGTTTTTCACTTCACAGGCAACATGCACTTCCATCCCAGCAGGATCGTAAAGCGTAATCGGTCCTGCTCCCGGAACCCCATTTTTCATATTTTCCCAGGTCTCGGTGAAAGTGTTGCCAATTGGTGAAATCGCGCCTAAACCAGTAATTACTACTTTTTCCATTGTTCCTCCAGCAAACGGCTGATTTAATCAAATATGTTTCAAGCCGGATCCGGTAAGCACTACCACAATGGGGTCAGGAAGCTCTGCCTTGGTTTGATTGAGCGCGTCCAAAACCACCGCGGATGTCGGCTCTACATAAAACCCCTTAGCAGCCAGATGGTCACGCCCTGAGAGAATCGATTTTTCAGCAACGGGGATAAAACGGATATCCTGGACTGCTGCCAGAGCACGGAGTTCACCTGCCCGGGCAGGCTCAGTCACACTGATACCCCCAGCGATGGTTGGTTTTGGAGATGAGGAATTAATCATCGGGGCGCAATTTGCAGCCTGCACACCGACCAAAATTGGCTGTTCAGCAGTGACTCCTGCGGTTTGCAGCGCTCTAAAACCAAGGGCAAGACCAAGCAGCAGACTGCCGTGCCCGACCGGGGCAATTACAGCGCCAGGCGCCCGGCCCAGCTCACTGACAATTTCATACGCCATCGTGGCGATCCCGGCAAGACCATGCGGTAAATAGGCATGGCTGGCATAGGTGCGCCCCTGATTGACGGCACGCATCACTGCTTCAGCGGCAGCCGAACGGGGGCCAGGAATCACCTGCACTTCTGCGCCGTACGACCTGATCTGCTCAAGTTTCGGGCCGGCAGCGCTCTCCGGTACGAAGACCTCGGCCTCCAGGCCCCCACGAGCGGTATAGGCAGCAAATGCCGCTCCGGCATTACCGGAGGAATCCTCAACTGCAGTGGTAATCCCCTGCGAAATCAAATAGCTGACCACCGGGGCGACCAGGCGGTCTTTATACGAACCGGTCGGGTTGCAGTATTCAAGTTTGAAAAATACATGGCGGGAGAAAAAATTGGTCTCAACCAATGGGGTGCTGCCCTCCCCCAAAGAAATGATCGGCGCTGAAAGCGGCAGGCCGAAGCTGTGCCGGTATGCCCACATCCCCGGCAGGCCGGGTGCAAATCGGGCAGGGTCAAAAAACAGCCCCTGCGGTGCGCCGAATACTCCCCCGCACTCACAGCGGTAAGGTACACCTTTTTCAGGGTACGGTTGGTCGCAAGAGCTGCAGCGGAAACTCATTTGGCGTCATTCACCAGGCTGTGGGTGGTAGCTGCCTTCAACCCAAACCTCACCGTCTGGACCAACTTCTTTTTTCCAGATCGGTACAATTTCCTTGAGACGGTCAATCCCATAGCGGGCCGCTTCGAAAACTCCGGTATCGCGATGCCCGGCAGTGCAGGCGATCAGTACCGTGGGTGTGCCGGGGTACAGCCGCCCAACTCGCTGGTAAATCGCAATCCCTTCCACTGCCGGCCACTGCTCCCGGATCTCATCAGCAACCTGGTTCATCTTTTCTTCAGCCATATCTTGATAAGCTTCATATTCCAGGTATTCGGTTGAGAATGACTGGTCACGCGAGGTTTCCCCGCGCACCATCCCGGAGAAAAAACAAGCCGCCCCGGTAGTCGGGAGGGTGATCTTTTCGAGCAGTTCGTTAAGGTCAAGCTGCTCTTCGGTGACACCACAATAGGTCGGCGCAGAGCTGCCCCCGCTAACCGGCGGGAAGATCGCAATCTCCGCACCTGGCGGGATGAGATCCTCATCGAAGGCATATTCTTTGTTGATCGAAACCAGGGCGTGGTCGGCAAATTCCTCTAAACCGGGGAATTTTTCCTCAATCAGAACTTTTAGTTGGGCCACGTCAATCCCCTCAGGCACTTCGATCTCGGTGCGGTCGATCCCGGCTTTATCCCGGAATGTGGCGAAAAAGACCAGGGAGATTTTATTCATTGATCACTGCTCCACTCTGCCCGCCGTGTTTTTCTACCAGGCGGATGTTCTGGATGCGCATGGTTTTTTCTGCGGCTTTGGCCATATCGTAGATCGTCAGGGCGGCGACTGAGACAGCCGTCAGCGCTTCCATTTCTACCCCGGTTTTCCCCTGGGTGCGGGCTGATGCGGTGATCTGCACACCGGGAAGTTGATCGTCAAGTTCAAATTCCACGGACACGTGGTTAAGCGGGATCGCATGGCAAAACGGGATCAGCTCGGCGGTGCGCTTGGCGGCGGAAATGCCAGCCACCTGGGCAACGGTGAGCACATCTCCCTTTTTCAGGCTGCCTTCCCGGATCAACTGCAGGGTCTCAGGCAGCATCAGGACTTCGCCTTTGGCAATCGCCAGTCGTTCGGAATCCGGTTTAGCACCAACATCCACCATGCGGGCGTTCCCCGATTGATCGAGATGGGTTAATTTTTTATCACTCATGGGAAGATTATAGCATTGAAGTCAAAAGCTGCTGGAATTTTTTCCTTGTGCTGATGCTCCTGCGTCGGCACGCACCTTCCATTCAGTCATCCCGAACATGCGCAGCATGGAGGGATTATTCTTGAGCCTGAAAATAAGATTGGCAGGAGCCTA
>JBDLJU010000084.1:0-11850 GCA_039714215.1 Chloroflexota bacterium
GGAACCGCACATTGGGGAATTGGCAGATTTACCACCCGGGATAATTTGATTTAGCCAACCACCACTTGCACCTTGGACATGGGGGTTGACGAGTACAGGTTGTTTTACTAGTCATCCGGTTGAAGCATCGGTTTATTTATTGACAATTTTTCCAGAGTTATAACGGATTCAGAACTTTTTTCCAGAGATATAACGAATTATTAAGGAGGGAATTTTGGAAAAATGGCTGCGCCTTGAGTAATTATTTCCAGAGCTACATTGGACAGGACATTCTCCACACGCAATCAGCGTTCGGTTATAATCCTGATTGGTTTTCATCAAGGAGGTTTACCATTATTGCTGTGCATTTAGACCGGGTGAGTGTCAATTATGGGACTGGGCCGGTGTTTGAGAATTTGTCCTGGGAGATCCACAACGACCGGGTGGTGGGGCTGATTGGTCCTAATGGAAGCGGGAAGAGTACCCTGCTGCATCTGATTGCGGGGTATTTAAGCACGGATACGGGTTTTGTGAAGTTAAGCAGCGGGTTGAGCTTTGGGATTCTACACCAGGAGCCGCGCCTGGATCTGGAGAAGACGGTTTTGGCAGAGACGCTGACCGCTTCGCCAGAGCTGGCAGAAGTGGAGATAGAACTAAGCCGGGTGGAAACCAAACTGAGCGACCCCGATGTATTCGGAGATGAGAAGCAGCTGGCCCGGACTCTGGACCAGCAGGCGAAATTATTGGCGCAGTATGAAGAGCTAGGGGGCGCGTATTATCAGAACCGCGTGCGGGGAGCATTGAAGGGATTGGGGATTGATCAATCGGAGTTTGATCTAAAGATCAAAAACCTGAGTGGGGGGCAGAAAAAGATGGTGGAGCTGGCCAAGTTGATTGTCAATCAGCCGAGTGTTTTGCTCTTGGACGAGCCGGATAACCATTTGGATCTGGCGGGGAAATCGTTTTTGGAGAAATTCATCCGGTCGTACAAGGGGGCGGTAGTCTTGATCTCGCATGACCGCTACTTGCTCGACCTGGTGGTGGATGAGATTGCCGAAATTGAGGACGGGCGGCTGGCAACCTATCCTGGCAACTATTCGGAATATACGGTGGAGAAGCAGGCGCGCTTGCTGCGGCAGCAGCAGATCTACCAGGCCCACCAGAAAGAGGTTGACCGGCTGCAGCAATCGGCGAAACGTTTGCTGCTGTGGGGCAAGGTGCATGATAATGAGAAGTTCGTCCGGCGGGGGAAGAATATCCTCAAGCGGATTGAACGAATGGATAAGGTGGACCGGCCGGTGTTGGACCGGCGGCGGATGGATTTGGAGATTTCCGGGTGGCGGGGGAGCAATAAGGTGCTCGAAGTGATCCAGCTGGCAAAGAGTTTTGAGTTAAAAGAAGGGGAGGAGCACCGGGTACTGGATGGGCTGGAAATGCAGCTCTGGCATGGTGAGAAAGTAGGGCTGGTTGGGCCAAATGGGGCAGGGAAATCGGTATACTTTGATCTGCTGCTGGAAAAGTTAATCCCGGATGCCGGAGAGATCAAGATCGGGCCAAGTATTGAAGTGGGGTATTATGCGCAGGAGCATGAGACCCTTGATTATGAACGGACTTTGATTGATACGATCCGATATGCGGCCCCGTTGAGTGAGAATGCGGCAGTGAGTTTTTTGGGGAAGTTTCTGTTTGATTATGACCAGGCGCGGGGGCAGGTGAAAAACCTATCCGGCGGAGAGCGCAGCCGTTTGCAAATGGCTTTGCTGATGCTCTCGAAGGCAAATTTTTTGTTGTTGGATGAACCGACCAATAACCTCGACATTGCTTCGGCAGAAGTTTTGGAGGATGCCCTGGATTCGTTTGAAGGGAGTGTCTTGGTGATCTCTCATGACCGCTATTTTTTGGACAGGATCGTCGACCGGATTGTAGAGCTGGATGCTGGTAAGCTGACGGAGTACCTGGGAGATTATTCAGACTATTTAAATTCGAAGAATCAAGCAAAAACATTAGCCCAGGATTAAAACAAAATTGCACTGCTTGACAGCCTGGTCGTTGTTGCTATCATGGTTTAAAAAGAAATTGGGTGCGCTCAACCTTTCAAGAGATCCCATGGAGAGCAAAATGAAACAGATTTCCACCTCATCAGCTGGAAGAACCAATGATAACAAGCAAGCCAAAGCAGGAATTTCTAAAATCTCCAGACGAGATTTCCTAAAAGCCACTGGAGCGATCATGCTGGTAACGGGAACAGGCGCATGTGGTCTTTTCCAGGCAGAAGATAGCCCAGCGCCAACGCGAACACCTTCCCCCCCAACTTCATCGAACACACCGGCAGCACTGAGTCCGACACCTTCTCCAGTGTCTTCCGAATCAGCCGAATTCCAGCCGGATAAGGCACAAGTGGCATTCATCAAAACGAGCGATCGTGCCGCGGGTATTCGCCGCGCCATGGAGTTCCTCGAAATCAATCAAGTTAACGGGAAAAAGGTGGTGCTCAAACCCAATTTCAACAGCGCAGACTCAACCCCTGGTTCTACGCATAACGATGTCCTGCTCACAATGGTCGCATCCCTCTGGGAGATGGGTGCTGAATCGATCACCGTGGCTGACCGCAGCGGGATGGGGAACACCCGCCAGGTGATGAGGCAGAAAGGGGTAACGGAGATGGCTGAGGAATTGGGATTCAACCTCACCGTACTGGACGAGTTGGGTCCAGAAGATTGGACAGCCGTACACCCCCCCGACAGCGATTGGTCACGGGGATTCCTCTTTGCCCGTCCCTTCCTTGAGGCCGATACCATCATCCAGACCTGCTGTCTGAAGACCCACCGCTACGGAGGGCACTTTACCATGTCACTAAAGAATTCTGTGGGAATGGTGGCCAAGTTCGGGGAGGATGGGTACAACTATATGCAGGAACTCCACAGTTCGTCTAACCAGCGAAAAATGATCGCCGAGATCAACTCAGCCTACACTCCCGCGCTGGTCGTCGTTGATGCCGTGGAGGCCTTTGTGAGCGGCGGACCTGCCACAGGGAAGCGAGTTCAGTCCGAAGTTGTACTGGCCGGAACTGATCGGATCGCCCTGGACGCTGTCGGTGTGGCAATCCTGCGCTACTTTGGCACAACCCCTGAAGTGGAGCAAGGACGCATCTTTGAGCAAGAGCAGATCGCCCGCGCCGTATCTCTCGGTCTGGGAGTATCGCGACCAGAGGATATTGAGCTCCTGACAGACGACGCTGCATCCGCTGATTACGCCGCTCAGATTCAAGAGGTGCTTCTTTCCGCATAGCACACCACAATATTAGCAACCAGGGGAGTAGGCCTCTCCTCTATCGGGAGAATGCGTTCAATTTTTATTACCAACTTTTTCACCGGTAGCGTCCTAAAAAATCTGTCCCCAAACTAATTACACCATTCAAGTTCAATTTCTCAACAACCGGATGACCTCGCTCAGGATCACGATCAGAACGATCCCCAAAACCAGGGTGAGGCTAAAATTGATCTGGATCCGCACGATCCCTCCCACGACTGCCAGCAATCCGCCAATCAGCACGGCAAGCCCCAGCAATCCGAGATGTTGTTTTTCGACCTGAGCAATTCCTGCTGATTCAGGGGAATGCGCCAATCTCTTCTGAAACCGGATCAAATCCCAGGATCCAAGGCCGGCCAGAATTGCAATCAGCAGCAAATAGGTGAGCAGCTCCAGGAGCACCCCAACCGTTACGAGGAGCACCACGCCCCCAAAAAACAGATCAGCACCCCAGGCGGATTGCGCTTTTTTCAACCCAAACCAACCAAACCCACCTAACACGACTGCCGCGACCGCCCCAACCCAAGATTGCTCGAGGCCATATCCCAGCGAAAGGGCCGCGGTGGCAGCCAGAATACCCAGCCTGAAAAACAGCATCCGGGCTGTCATCGAATCGCCTCCAAAGCGCGTTGACGCAGAGAATTCTGGATGCGGATATTCTCGGCCGCCTCAGAAAAGGGTTGGTTTACAGTCCAGTTTTCAACCTGGATGCCCGTCTGGCGCAGGTTGCTGATTAGAAGGTTTCGTTCGATTTTTGCGAACCGTCTGGCGAGTTGAAAATCGGGTTGGGAGGGGTCTGATTCCATCTGCTGTTCAAAATACAACGGGTCGGGACTGATCACCAAAACGGCATAACCCTGGTTGCGAAAATAGATGATCGGCTCTAAATCGCTGTTAGCCAGCGGGCTGATATATACCAGCTGACCGCGCGGGGGCAATAAACGGGTGGGAAGATAACTTAAATGCTTCCTGGCAAAATTTAAGCCGGTATCGGCAGACGCCAGCGTCTCCAGGATGCGTTCATGCTGCATTTTTCCGTATCCGGGAAAGACCTGTCTGATCACCGCAGAATAGACCAGGAGACTCAGACAATGTCCCTGGCTCAGGAACATCTTGGATAAAGAGGCAGCCGCGTGAACGGAATATTCAAACAAACTGCGCCCCTGAAATGAGATATCACAATGCGGGCGGGCATCCAATAAGATGCTCACATCGGCGATACGTTCCTGCTCGTACTCATTGGTATAGAGGTTTACAAAGTGTCGTTCAGATTTCCGCCAGTTGATTCGTCGGAGGGAATCCCCAAGCTGATACTGGCGCACCCCGAAGAAATCCATACCCGTGCCGCTCTTCCGAGAGGGGATCGGACCTGAAAACCCTTTGGTGTGGGGCGGCTGGATGGAAATTTCCTTCAGGGGAACAACCCGGGGGAAAACCAACACGTTCCCTGGGGCAAGCAGCTGTTCCTCAACTTTGAACAACCCAAAAGGATCGGTAAGCCGCGCTCGCAGACCCTCAAATTCGTATTTACCGCGCCATCCCTGAAAATTGTATTGATAGTTGAGCGATTCCCCTGGATTCAAGCGGGCAACCTTTGAAACATCCCCATCCAGGTTTTGAAAATCGTTTGAGGTTAATTCAGAGAGGTGAAGCTCATCAATCCGGGCGTTTCCATTATTCACCTGGAGACTGATCGTGACATCCACCCCTTCGGAAATCCGATCTGTACTCAGGGATCGCTGGACTCGCATATTTTGCTCACCGGGAGCAAACAAAATAGCAACAACCAAATAGCTGATCAAAGGGAAGGCAAGCACAATTAAAGTGTTGTTCGCGGCGATCAATCCCACGATAACCATAAATCCAAATAGTCCGCTGATCATCCAAAAAGAGCGGGTGGTCATATCCCTTTAATCACCGGTACCGGCACCGAATCAATGATCTCTTTGATGATGTTTGTATTCGCCACACGGCTGTTCCAAAGGTCAGGGTTCAGAATAATGCGGTGGCTGAGCACAGGAAGGATAAATATTTTTATATCGTCGGGCAGCACATACGCACGCTCATGCATCGCCGCCCAGGCACGCGAGAGCTTCAGCAAAGCCAGCGCGCCGCGCGGGCTGGCCCCCACCGCGATCTTGGCGTGCTCTCGGGTCTTTTGCACCAGGTCCACGATATACAGCTCCAGGTCTGGGTCGATAAATACATGCTCAACCGTTTCTCGCATCGCCAGCAGCTCAGCCGCATTGGTAACAGCGGCTAAATCGAAACGATCAAATTTGCGCTCGTGCCGGCTGTGCAGGATTTGATGCTCCTCTTCCCGGGATGGATACCCCACAGAAAGTTTGATCATGAAACGATCGAGCTGTGCTTCAGGCAGTGGAAAGGTTCCCTCATATTCAATCGGGTTTTGAGTAGCGATGGTGATGAACGGATCCGGCAGCGGGATCGTCTCTCCTTCCAGGCTGACCTGGTATTCCTCCATTGCTTCTAACAAAGCTGATTGGGTTTTTGGAGAAGCGCGGTTGATTTCATCGGCAAGGATGATATTTGCGAAAATCGAGCCTTTCTGCAAGACGAACTGGCTTTGAGAGCGATCATAGATGTAGCCTCCCGTGATGTCGCCAGGCAGCAAATCAGGGGTGAACTGGATCCGCTTAAAATCCATTCCCATGGTGGCTGCAAAACTCTTCGCTACCAGGGTTTTGGCCAGGCCGGGAAAATCTTCCAGGAGCACATGTCCACCGGTGGTTAAGCAAGCGGCCATCATCTTTTTCAAAGCCTCCCGCTTTCCAACAACGGCTTTTTCAATTTCCCCAATGATTTTTTGGGATTTTATGGCGAGTTCAGCAATTTCAGCTGTCATAACTATCCTCCAATAAACTTTCTAAGTAAGCTGCAACTTTCTCAAGCCGGGGATCCGGGATATATCTTGGAACTTTGAAACGTTCACTAAACCATTGAAGGATGCGTTGAATAATTCCTGCATTTTGATCTAGCTCGCTCTCTGTCGTATCCATCCCTAAAATTTCTAGCACCTCTGGGGGAACAATCAGTTCTCTGGAACGGAGCCTGTCTTTGACGTCTTTAACCGTACTATTCTGATGAAAAACCAGCGTTTTGATCGCCAGCCAGTTTAATTCTGGGCGGAAATAGCCGGGCCGACGAATCACACTTTCCCGAATTTTTATCCTGCTCCTCCAAAAAGGGATTCGCCTGGTTTCTGGAGGGTGACTTTCAAGGGGCTGCCTGGGAGACTCCTTAGGTTTTTCAGATTTCTGCCGGGAGGATATTGACACGATCAACAAGGTGATCAACAACGCCAGCAGCCAGATCAGGCGCTGATCACTACTCTTGATCGTAATATCCCAGGCCCATAATACATATAGCAGGGAATCCAACACAGTTTCACGAAGCGTATCCCGATAAATAAAACCCAGGACCAACACAATCACAAAAACGAGAAATGCGAAAGCGAGCTGCAGCCAGGGAACTCTTGACTCCTTTTTATTCATGCCTGCTCCCTGCAGTAATCAATGATTTCCACCAGGCATGCTGCCGCGACTAGCCTGTCTTTTTCCAAGGGCTGCTGACGACCATACCGGACCTGCTCGAACAATTGGGTAAGCTGTTGAACAGGGCGGGCGGGAAATCCCCAATCGACAAGTTCTTGTTCAAACTCAGACGTGGTCATCGCCTGAGTACGCTCAATCCCCTGCTCATCCTGCACTGTTTGGCTCATCTCCGCATAACAGCGGATGATCACATCCTCAAAATCGAGGTTGGCTTCTTCAAGCTCTCCCAGGGCGGCATGTGCAAAATCAGCAATATCCAGATAAGGTCGATTTGAACTGATCCGATCGGACAGGAATTTATATGCCAAAAAAGAAATCCAGGCAAGCATCACCGCCGCCGCAATCAACACCAGAGGGAACATCCAGGGTTCTGGGAGTCCCATGATTGGGGGCGGAGTAACCATCTCAACTTCTGTCAGGTTTTCAAATTCTGGTTGTGAATATAAGGGTGGTGCGGCCTGCTCAACTTGTTTTTCTTTGCTGAACGGAAGCGTAAACGCCAATAAAATCAAGATCACCCAGAAAACATCTTGCACTTTAATTTTCTTGCCGTCTCTGTGAATCACTCCGAGTATAATAAAAATTGGCAGTAGAATGATAAGGAGAATCATCACAACCTGGAATGAATTCATCAGCCAATTAAACTCTTCCGCCATCTCAAGGGAACCAAAAGGAACTACCTCGGAAGGCGCAAGCAAGAAAGTTTCACCCGACTTCATTTCAAGTGCAGGCATACTGATCGCCAAAATCACCATCAGCAGGCAAACAGAAATGATTAACCCAAGCAATTTTCTCTTTTGATTCTTTGACATGTCCGAAAGGTCGTTATCCGTATTGTAGTTTTTATTCTAAACAACTCAGCTCGCTCAGGTATTATACGCCAACTAAAGATTCAGATAACTGATACCTGAAAATATTAATCCTACACTTAAGCTGATCCGTTGCTGCATAACTATTTCTTCCACATGGGTTATGATAGAAGGAAGCACACACTCAATCAGCTCGCCAATCATTGAATATTAATTTCAGGAAAAATAATGCCCGCTGCCTTACCAGATTCCAATTCAACCACATCGGGGAAGTTACCCACCTGGCTCAAGCTGATCTATGGCTCTGGGGAATTTGGCCTTTCCTCGATCGGGATGATGCGCTCGATCTTTTACGCCATCTTCCTCACCGATGTAGTTGGGCTTGACCCGCGGCTGGCCTCTTTTGGCGCCCTGGCCGGGATCATCTGGGACGCGATCAACGACCCGCTGGTCGGGATGCTCAGCGACCGTTCCCGCTCGCGTTTTGGCCGCAGGCGCATCTTCTTATTAATTTTCGCAATTCCTTTTGGATTGAGCTTTGTCCTGCTGTGGAGTGCGCCCAACTGGGACAATCAAATTGCCCTGCTGGTTTTCGTGACCCTCTCTTTTATGCTGGTAGATACGCTTTCCACACTGATCTCGGTGCCTTACCTATCCTTAACCCCAGAAATTACCAAAGACTACGACGAACGCACCTCCCTGGCAGGCTTCCGTACGATCTTCCAGCTCAGCGGGTCTTTCCTTGTGGTGGTCTTTGTACCGCTGATCACCGACCGGGCAATCGAGAGCGGATTAACCCAGCAGCATGGGCTGATGATCTCCGGTGGTATTTTTGGGTTGCTGGCGGTGATCTCTTATTTCTCAATCGCAGCTGTGATCAAAGAAACCGAGCAAAATGGAGCGCCAGTCACGATCCCATTCCGGGAGACGATCAAAACCGCCTGGGGGAATATCCCCTTTCGCTATGCCGCTGGGATTTACCTGCTGAACGGCTCGGCGATCGACCTCGCTGCGGTGATCTTCCCCTACTTCCTGCTCTATTGGGTCTCCTCTGGAAATCTGCTCGCCAAAGCCTCAATTTTCGGCATTGAGCTGGCCCTCGAATCCGCTTTCTTCGGCACCCTGATGCTCTTCGCTGCGATCGCCCTGCCGTTTTGGCTGCGTTTTGCCCGCAATAAAAACAAACAGCTCGCTTATGTGTTTGGCATCCTCTTCTTTGTATTTGTCGAGATCTTTATTTTCATGATCCAGCCCGGCCAGATGAGCCAGCTGATCGTGCTCGGTGCCCTCGCGGGGATCGGAATCTCCGCCGCCTATATCCTCCCTGACTCGATCTTCCCCGATATCATCGAATGGGATGAGCTCCGCACCGGCAAACGCCAGGAAGGGATCTATTACGGCGCCAGGGCATTTATCCGTAAATTCACCGGCGCCGTGGTGATGTTCACCGCCCTGCAAGCTTTAGGGTGGGCCGGCTACCAGACTCCCCCGCACAATGCGGTGCAGTTTGCGCAACCTGCGTCTGCGTTGAAGATGATCCGCATCCTGGTTTCTCCGGCGGCCGCCACCCTGTTCCTCTTCGCCGCGGCGATCGCCTTCTTTTACCCGCTGTCCCGCGAAAAATACGCTCGCATCCAGACCCTGCTTGCCAGGAAGAAAAATAATTCAACCTAGGTTATCGTGGGTTTAACCCTCCTGTTCAACCTGAACCACACCTGGATCACCGAACTGCAGTTTCACAAAACTGATACCATGATCGCCTGCAGCATCCTGATGCTGGTCAGGTGGCGGCGCACTGAAACTTTTCACCGGCATCGGCGGTATCACCATACCAGATGCCTTTGTAAGAATGGTAGATGTGCTTTAGCTTGGTTTGTTTGTGATGGAATTTAAGGATGACATTATTCATTTCTTTTGTATAATTAGAGCATCATCCCACAAACACCTAGCGATCATTTTCAATTATGAATAGATCATACTATGACAATTCGATAGCTATATTTCAAGAAGAATCAGAAAATGAGATTCTAGCTATACTTGTCAAAAATCATTTTTTCCCACTTGAAGAACTTCAGAAAAATGCTTGGCTAGGACAAATCCGCTTCTTAAAAAATACACTAACTAATTTCCCAAATGGGCATATATTTTTTGAGTTTTCCATACCTCGAATGGGGAAGCGTGTTGATGTAATTTTGTTGATTAGAGGAATTATTCTTGTCATCGAATTTAAAGTCGGGGAGAAACATTACTCACGAAATGCGATTGAACAAGTGTTAGATTACGCCTTAGATCTCAAAAATTTCCATGAGAGAAGCCATGACAGAAGAATCATTCCCATCTTGGTAGCAACTAAAGCCAAAGAGGTTTCTCTTCCTATAGATATATTCAATGATAATGTCTTTGCCCCCATCAGGCTCACAACATCAAATTTCCAAAAGAGTATTGAGGAATTAATCTCTCGGTATGATGAAGCAGCGATAGATGCTCGAGAGTGGGGAAGTTCGATATATAAACCCACTCCAACGATCATCGAAGCTGCCCAAGCGTTGTATCAAGGGCATAGTGTAGAGGAAATATCTCGCTCTGATGCAAGTGCTTATAATTTGGCATCAACAAGCCAAGCAATTTCTGATATTATCGAACATTCCAAAACTAATCATCAAAAGTCAATCTGTTTTATTACCGGTGTTCCAGGCTCCGGAAAAACTTTGGCGGGATTAAATATTGCGAATCAAAGAAACAATATTGATTCGGGGGAACATGCTGTCTTTTTATCTGGAAATGGCCCCTTGGTAAAAGTATTAAGAGAAGCCCTAGCCAGGAATGAAGTAGAAAACATTTCTGGGATAACAAAAAAAGAATCGCTCAAAAAAACCTCAGCATTTATCCAAAACATTCATCATTTTAGAGATGACTCCTTGGTTTCTGATAACCCCCCAATAGAAAAAGTAGTAATTTTTGATGAAGCTCAACGAGCTTGGACTAAACAACAAACCAATTCTTTCATGTTCAGGAAACGCGGAATAGAAGATTTTGAACAATCGGAACCTGAGTTTTTAATAAGTGTAATGGACCGACATCATGATTGGGCAATAATAATCTGCTTAATTGGGGGCGGACAAGAAATTAACACAGGGGAGGCAGGACTTCCAGAATGGTTTACAGCATTGACAAAAAAATTCTCTTCATGGGAAATTTTTGTATCGAACAAACTTACAGATCAAGAATATACATGGAATACGCAACTATTTTCCCAAAGTCTAAGCAATAGATTGCATTTTATTGATGATTTACACCTAGGCGTATCAGTTAGATCCTTCAGAAGCGAAAAAGTTTCAGAGTTAGTAAAAGAAGTTTTAGATGATAATCCAAGCAAAGCTAATAAATTGTATTCAGAAATCAAGGACTCTTACCCAATAACCATAACCCGTGACCTTGACGTCGCAAAACGGTGGTTAAGAGAAAAAGCTAGAGGGTCAGAACGCATTGGAATTCTTGCTTCGTCAGGCGCATCAAGGCTTAGACCATATGGATTACATAACAAAGTGGAAATCCAACCAGAACATTGGTTTTTGGACGGCAAGGATGATGTTAGGTCTTCATATGCGCTTGAGGAACTAGCTACAGAATTTGACATCCAAGGATTGGAACTTGACTGGACTTGCGTTGCCTGGGATGCCAACTTCCGTTATACAAAAAAGGGTTGGGATTTTAAACTTTTTCGGGGTTCCAAGTGGCAAAATATTAACGATCAAATAAAACAGCAATATCTGAAAAATGCATACCGCGTACTGCTTACCAGAGCGAGACAAGGCATGGTGATATTTATACCACCTGGTTATGATCAAGATATTACTCGTCAGGAAAAATTTTACGATCCAATATTTGAGTATTTTTTACAAATAGGATTAGAAACAATTTAAAGCTGCATGATTTGATTTTCCCAAGTTTTTATTTGACCTCAAAACACCAGTATCATTCCCCCTACCTTTCCCTATTCCCAGTAAATTTATAGAATCTTGACTTAAGCCAATGAACGATTCAGCGACAATAGTTTACAAGATGAGCCTTCACTAAATTCAGGGAGTATAATCAGTTTAAAGACACCCTCACATTTGAAGGATCCAATATGCAGATCACCTACCAACCAATCGGAACGATTCACACCCCCCACCGCC
>JBDLJU010000085.1:0-11823 GCA_039714215.1 Chloroflexota bacterium
GGTGAATTTTTCTTCGTCCATAATTTGGGAAATCTTCGCAGCGAGCATCGTGGCCTGCTGATGCGTGGTTTCCGGCAGGACCAGGGCAAATTCGTCACCGCCATAGCGAGCCACAAAATCAGTGTCCCTGGTGCTTGATGCGAGTTTTTCCCCTACGATTTTTAATACCTGGTCACCGATCAGGTGACCATAGGTATCATTGACGCTCTTGAAATGATCAACATCAATCATCATTAAAGAAAATTTGTGGTTATAGCGGTTAGACCGTTTGATCTCACTCTCAAGACGATGATCAAATGCCCGCCGGTTATGCAGTCCGGTCAGCTGGTCGGTGATCGCCTGGTGTTTAACAATTTCATGCAAGCGAGAATTTATAATCGCCAGGGCAGCCTGGTCGGCAAGCAGGCCCAACACGCGCAGCTGATCCTGGCTGAATTCCTGCCGGCGGCGGTAAGCGATATTCATCACCCCAACGGTCTCCTGCCCGCTCTTCAGCGGCATCCCGATAATCGAGCCCTGCCAGCCCCCTCTCACCCATTCCGAATCCTTGAAAAGTGGATGCGTGTTGACGTCCTCTACTGCAAGGATTTTTCCAGTGCGGGCTACCGTGGAAGTCAAACCGATAGGACGTACCTCTTTAAAAATTTTCCCATCGTCCCTGGTGGCCTTTTGTGAAGCGCCAAATTTTAACAAATTTTCTTGCTCATTAAAGGTAAAAATATAGGCATCCAGCGCATCTGGAGAAAGCCTCAGAGCGCTCTCCAAAATCGAGTTGAACACCATTTCCCGCTCCAGGCTGGCGGTCAAACTCAAACTCGCCTGCCGGATCACCTCTAACTCTGCCGCCCGCTGCTCGGCTTCTGCCAGCAAGCGCGCCCGCTCCAGAGAGATTGCCGCGTGCTGCGCCAGCACATGGATATTAGCAATGTGGTCTTCGGAAAATTCGCGTTTTTGTTTGGTTTCGAAAATTTCGATCAGCCCAATCGTGGCATTGTGAGCAACCAGCGGCAGCATCAGCATTGAGTGCGCCCTGGAAGCAAGCATGATCGTCTGCTCCCCAGGGTCAAGGAGCAAATCATCAATATGGATTTGCTGCGGTTGAGAGCTGAGCAGCACTTTTTGCGTGGTGGGATATTCAGCGGCATTATACGGGAGATAAGCTACCGCTGCAGAAGCAGGCTGATTACGCCGGTATTCAGCCCATAAGGTGATTTCGTTTGTTTTTGCGTCCCAACGGGAGATGGCGCAAATATCAGCATCAGAGAAGTTGATGATCTGGCGGGCAGCTTCCTTCGCCACCGGATGAGTCCCGGATGGGGTTGAGATTGCCGCGACTGCATCGAGTAGAGCGCTTGCATTCCCAATACTTGCCGCCCGGCCATCTCGCTGAGGTGGGGGGATAATCCCTTCCAGGGATTTTAACGGCTGGGTGATATCCTCTTTTTTTTGTTTCTTATCAGCACTCACTTTTGCTCATTTTCTCCTGTGTAGTCTACGATGCTGTTCTACAAAGCTGGGTGAATTGCAACTTTTTTGTGTTTTCCACGTAAAATCTATTAACAGTAGATAATCATCCATAAAGGATAAATAACTACTACACAATATCATCATACAGCAGTTTTTGTCTATGAGAATTAAGACCTGTATTCCAATTTCGTGATCGAACCAAGGAGTTTCAAATGACTGAGCAGCAAAAACCAGAAAATGACCTCAGAGATGAGTTTCGCAGTTTGGGAGAAAACCTGAAACAGGTATTTAATTCCGCCTGGGAAAGCGAGGAACGCAAAAGCCTGCAGCAGGATATCAAAGACGGGATGAAGGAACTTGGTGTCGTCCTTGATGAATTTGCCGAGGAAATCCGCACCAGTGATGTGGGTGAAAGCCTTCGCAAAGAAGCCAATGAATTTGGCGAACGCATCCGCAGTGGTGAAGTTGAGCAAAAAGCTCGCCAGGGGATCCTTGATGCCCTGCAGGTACTCAACACCGAACTGCAAAAAGCAGCCGATAAATTCTCCGGCACGGTCGAGGTTTCTGCTGAAGACGCCGCAGATCCCCCGGTGGAGGATGCTGCGGAATAATCTCTTACCGTCCACCAAATAATCAAAAACAGGGAGCGCCTGGCTGCTCCCTGTTTTTTGTCTGATCAGGCTTCGCGCTGCGCAGATGTAAACCGGGTACAATACAGGTATGGCTGGTCCCAAAGAATTAATCCTCCCTCACGGACGAATTCGCTTCCCTGTCTTTTTACCAGACGCCACCCGCGCGGTGGTGCGCGGCGTGGATGCCCACGGACTGGAACGCGTTGAGACCCAGGCGCTGGTGATGAACACCTTTCACCTGATGCTCAAACCAGGCTCAGCAACGGTGCAGTCCCTTGGCGGCCTGCATAAAATGAGCGGCTGGCAGCGCCCGATCATCACCGATTCCGGGGGGTTCCAGGCTTATTCGCTGATCCGGGAGAATGCCAAAAATGGCAGCCTCAGCGACCGGGGGATCATCTTCCGCACACAGGGAGCCAGACGCAAATACCAGCTCACCCCCGAGAAAACCATCCAGCTGCAGCTCAACTTTGGCGCGGATGTGGTCATCTGCCTCGATGACTGCACCCATGCCGAATCAGACCTGGCCGTGCAGCAGCAGGCCGTCAGGCGCACGATCAGCTGGGCAAAACGCTGCCGGGTAGAGTTCGACCGCCGGGTCGAAGAGAAAGGTATCGGTGAAGCTGAACGTCCCAGGCTGTTCGGGGTGGTGCAGGGGGGTGCTGACAAAGCGCTCCGCCGCCAGTGCGCCGAAGCGCTCCTCGAGATCGGCTTTGACGGTTACGGTTACGGCGGCTGGCCGCTGGACAGCTCCGGCAAGCTGCTCGAAGAGATGGTCGGCTATGTGCGCGAGCTGATCCCTGCCCAGTACCCGCTGCACGCCCTGGGCGTCGGCCACCCCGAGAACGTGGCGGCCTGTTACGGGCTGGGCTACCAGATGTTCGACAGCGCCCTCCCCACCCGCGATGCGCGCCGCGGCCGCCTGTATACCTTTACTGAGGACCGCGGGCTGGCAGGGAAATGGTTCAAATTTCTCTACATCCAGGACGAGGAACACATCCGTGCCGACCTGCCGCTCTCACCCCACTGCGACTGCCCCACCTGCCAGCGCTACTCCCGCGGCTACCTCCACCATTTATTTAAACTCAACGACCATTTGTTTTTCCAGTTAGCCACGCTGCACAACCTGCGCTTTATGCGCCAGCTGGAAAACCGCATGCGGGGTTGAAATGAGCGCGCAATTAGAAAATTTGGTCCAGGCCGTGCTCAACAGCGCCAAATACCGCTCGGTTGCTCCCGACCTGATCGCCAGGATCGGGGAGCGTGAGCTGGCCAAAGGGCGGAAATTCAAGGAGGCGGTAAAAGCCACCAAGAACAAACTGCACCAGGTCGGCGCCGCATACCACACCGAACCGCCCCGCTACAACGAATGGCTGACCACCCTTGAACTGGCAAAAGAAAGCCTCCCGGAGCTCAAGCTGGCCTGCAAGGCAGTGATGGGCGCACACGCCTCCACCCGCGAACGACTGCCGATCCTCGAGCAGTTCTACACCACCATCTTTGCCCAACTGCCAGAGATCAACAGCGTGCTCGATGTGGCCTGTGGTCTGAATCCGCTCGCAATTCCCTGGATGCCGCTCCAACCGGGAACCAGATACTTCGCCTGCGACATTTACGCTGATATGATCGCTTTTGTGCAGTCCTTTACCGAAATGCTGCCGGTGCAGGGGATTGCATCGATCTGTGATCTTTCCGCTGCCCCGCCCAGCCAGCCAGTTGACCTCGCCCTGGCACTCAAAGCGGTCCCCTGCCTGGAACAGATCGACAAGCAGGCTGGTGAACGCTTGCTCGACGGATTGCAGGCCAAATACCTGCTGGTCTCTTTCCCTGCCAAAAGCCTCGGCGGGCGGAACAAAGGCATGCTCGATAATTACGAAGCGCGCTTCAACCAGCTCACCGAGGGGCGCGGCTGGCAAATCCAGAAGTTTACCTTCGAAACCGAGCTGGCATTTTTAGTCCAGACCTGACTCCCCGTTCTGATCCCGATACCACCAAACTTTCGAGCAGCATCCTACTCTCTACTGCCATCTACCTGCTAGCTTCATTTATGCGATATAATATAGAACAAATGAACAGTAAAGGGTAATCACCATGGCAAAAGCTCGCACCGTCTACATCTGTCAGAACTGCGGACGGCAGTCCCCCAAAGAAATGGGACGCTGCCCCTCATGCAGTGAGTACAACACCTTCGTCCAGGAGATCATCGCCCCCACCAGCAGGAAGAAAGCCGCCGGGCGCGGCCTGACCAGCCGCTCGACCCCCCGCAAGCTGACCGAGATCAGCGGCGATGTCGAAGAGCGGATGCCGCTCTCGATTGGCGAGTTTGCCCGCGTGCTCGGCGGCGGGATCGTACCCGGCTCGGTGGTGCTGATCGGCGGTGACCCCGGGATCGGAAAATCCACCTTGCTGCTGCAGGTCGCCATGCAAATGGCGCGTGCCAGCGCCGTGCTGTATGTCTCCGGCGAAGAATCCGAGAACCAGATCAAAATGCGCGCCCTGCGCTTGCTCCGCCAGGAAGGCCAGCCAGCCGACCTGCCCGACGACCTCTACCTGGTTACCGAGACCAACCTCGAGGTTATGCTCGGCCATCTCGAAAGCGTCGCTCCCCCCATCTTGATCGTCGACTCGATCCAGACCACCTACACCGGAAACCTGGATTCCTCCGCCGGTTCCGTCTCGCAGGTACGCGAGTGCGCCTCGCAGCTGAGAGAGGTCGCCAAGAACCACGGCATCGCCGTCTTCCTGATTGGGCATGTCACCAAAGAAGGCACGATTGCCGGACCGCGCGTCCTCGAACATATCGTCGATACCGTGCTCTACCTGGAAGGCGACCGCTTCGGCGCTTACCGCCTGCTGCGCTCAGTGAAGAACCGCTTCGGGGCCACCTCCGAGGTCGGCGTTTTCGAGATGCAGGAGCGCGGCATGGTCGAGGTCAGCAACCCCTCCGAAGCCTTCCTCGCCGAGCGGATGGTGAATGCCCCCGGCTCAGCAATCGCGGTGACCATGGAAGGCACCCGCCCGCTGCTGGTCGAAGTGCAGGGGCTTACCAGCCCGACCTCGTTTGGCAACGCCCGCCGCACCCCCAACGGGATCGACTTTAACCGCCTGCTGCTGATCGCCGCGGTGCTCACCCGCCGGATGGGAATGCGTCTCGGCGAGCATGATATTTTTGTCAACGTCATTGGCGGGTTGAAAATCGGCGAGCCCGCCGCAGATTTAGCGATTGCTGCGGCGATCGCCTCTTCGGTCAAAGACCAGCCGATGCGCGCCGACACGGTGATGATCGGTGAAATTGGTCTCAGCGGTGAGCTGCGTACCGTCTCGCAGCTGCCTACCCGGCTCAACGAGGCCGCCAAGCTGGGCTTTAAGCGCGCCGTGATCCCCCGCCGCCTGCGCAAAGGCGAGCCACTCCCCAAAGGAATCAAGATCATCGAAGCGCGCACCTTGCGGCAGGCATTAGAGCGGGGGTTGGTGGAAAACAAGTAGGCAGCAGGCTGTAAGTGGCTCTCAATTTTCTCAACCTCCCAATTTAATGCGTGCAGGTTATCTGCGGATGTATAATCACAGCAGGTCATATCTTACAGATTGGCTGAGTGCGGTTTTTCATAATTAATCCAAACAGGAGACATCAATGAATCACAAAATAAATCTCGAAGGTTTTGAAAATCAAAATATCGAAGTAAAGACGAGTTTCTGGGCTGGCCCTAAACTTCTAGTTAGCGGCGAACCTGCTCAAAAAGGAACAAAACGGGGAGAAATGATAATTCAGCGCGATGATGGACAGCAGGTGATTGCCACCTGGAAGCCACAATTTTTGGGGCTGGATCTTCCTCAACTTGTTGTTGATGGAAAAGTAGAAAAACTTGTGGAGCCGCTAAAATGGTATCAATGGGTTTGGGGTGGCTGGCCAATTTTCCTCCTCTTCCTGGGCGGAGCACTTGGGGCTATCGCCGGAATGATCAGCGTGGCAATCAATGCCAAAATATTTAGAACAGAATTGAGTGAAGCCTTGAAGTACCTTGTCTCTGGTGTGATTGCTGTTTTAGCTGTTGCTGCTTACTTCGTTGCCGCAACAATTCTCACGTTCCTGATTAACGGGTGAGCGTACCGGTATTTTCGGGTTAAGGGCAGCGTTTTTTCAATCAACATTCTTGCTTTCCAGGCACGTACCCCACGGTAGGGGTACGGCAAGCCGCGCCCTGATCTTCGCCCCGTCCCCATTATTCCCTTCCTGGAATCAAGGCTTTAGCCGGTGTTTTCCGCCATCATCTGGAACCTCCTCCGTCGCCCACCGAGATTCGAATCGGGTATAATACTTGTAGTTAAATTTCATCGATCCCAAATTTATTAATTTCTTCATCGCATTTGCATTCAGCCCAATTCAGGAGATGACTTATGACAACTGTGAGTAAAATCCTCGCCGCAAAAGGCGGACAGATCTGGTCAGTGACCCCCAGCACCCGCTTATACGAAGCCCTCAAACTGATGGCCGACAAAGATATCGGCGCTTTGCTCGTCTTTGATGACGATGATGACACAAAAATCGCAGGGATCATCTCCGAGCGCGACTATGCCCGCAAGGTGATCCTCGAGGGGAAAAACTCAATGATCGTCCCCATCTCCGAGATCATGACAGAGCGGGTGCTGTGTATCAGCCCAGGCACCACCCTTGAAGAATGTATGGCGCTGATGACCGATAAACACATCCGCCACCTTCCCGTAATGGAAGAGGAAGATCTCGTCGGGATCATCTCGATTGGGGACGTGGTCAAAGAATTGATCTCTGAGCAAAAGTTCGTCATTGACCAGCTCGAAAACTACATCCGCGGATTTTAATTGCTGCTATTTATTCGAAAACCGGGAACCGCAGGATAAATCGGGTTCCCTGGTCAAGAGCGCTCTCGACGGCAACTGAACCCCCCTGCGCGACCACCAACTGCCTCACAATCGCTAAACCCAAACCGTGCCCCCCGCCATCCTTGCGGTCACGGCTTTTTTCTTTGCGCCAGAAGCGGGTAAAAATATTTTCCAGGTCTTCTGCAGAGATCCCGGTGCCGGTATCTGCAACCACCAATTCAATCTCGCCAGCAGCTCGCCCGGCCTGTAATTTAATCTCTCCACCAGCAGGTGTGCTGCGCAGCGCGTTGGCCACCAGGTTGATCAAGATCTGATCCAGCCGGTCAGGGTCTGCAAACAGGGTCAGGCCTGGTTCTGCCTCCACTGATAAATTAATTCCGGCTGCTTCAGCCTGCCCGCAGAAACTTGTGCGGATGTCGGCAAGGAACTCCGCCAGGCTGATCTCTTCAGGGTGCAGCGGCAGCTCTCCGCTGTCCGCCAGGGTCAGCGTGCGCAGGTCCTCGACCAGCCGCGAGAGCAAATTGGTTTCATCCAGCAGCATCCCGATTGTTTCTTCGTTCGGCTGGTAGATCCCGTCAGAGATCCCTTCGAGGTAGCCGCGAATGATATGCAGCGGGGTGTTGAGATCATGGGCAATATCGGCGGTCAGATCGCGGCGCTGCTGGTCGCTGTGCTCAAGCCCGGCAGCCATCCGGTTTAAGGCCAGCTCAACCGTGCGGAACGGGCCATGAGATCTTTCCGGGATGCGGGTGCTGAGGTCCCCGTCGGCGATCGCTTCAGCGGCATCGAGGATCCCCGCCAGCGGGCTGGAGATACGATTACGAGACCAGCGGGCCAGCATAAAAATCAGCAGGGGCACCCCGAGGCATAATCCCGGCACCAGCAAACGCCCCGAGCCGCGGGCATGAGTAAACATCGAATCGTCCACCCGCAGCAAATAAGCGACAAAACCAAGCCCGCCGATAAACAACACCCCTAAAAACCCAAACACAACCACAAACCATAAGAACAGGAAAATGCCGCGGCCGCGTTTGGTTTTGAATCGCGGCCTCATTTGGGCGCTATGATGCATTCCGCGGTCGTCTTGCCAATTCCTGCGGGAGTTTTTTAAATCCTGCCAGTCAGGTTTTTGATCTTTCATTTCCACTCATCATTAAACTTGTAGCCCACACCAAATACCGTCAGCACATAGCTCGGCTCAGATGGGTTTCGTTCCAGCTTGCGCCGCAGGTTCTTGATGTGGGCATCAATGCTCCGGCTGTAACCCGCGTCGCTGTATCCATGCAGCCGGTTGAGCAGCTGACTTCGGGTAAAGGTTTGTCCGGGGTGCTGGGCCATCTGCACCAGCAGGTTGAACTCGGTGCGGGAGAGCTGCACCTGCTCCCCGTCCCTGGTCAGCCGGTGACCGTTGACATCAATCTCCAGGTCCCCAGCCACGATGATCCCGGGCGTGCGCACCCCGCCCTGCAGGCGGCGCAGCACCACTTTCACCCGGGCGACCAGCTCGCGCGGCGAGAACGGCTTGGTGATGTAGTCGTCCGCCCCAAGTTCCAGCCCAATCAACCGGTCGGTTTCCGAAACCCGGGCGGTGAGCATGATGATCGGCACGTCCGATTCTTTGCGGATCGCCCGGCAGACATCCAGGCCATCCATCTCCGGCAGGTTAAGGTCCAGCACGATCAGATCAGGCTTCTCCTGACGCGCAGACGCGAGACCAGCCACACCATCGGCGGCGGTCAATACCCGGTAGTTCCCGTTCTCCAGGTAGTCTTTGGCCAATTTTGAGATCTTGGCCTCATCTTCGATCACCAGAATTAATTCATTCATCAGCTTTATTATAGAACATCAACTCAACTTCGACACAATTAAATAATATCGGGAGGCTCGGATTAGCTCCGAGCCTCCTTCAAAGGAAGAGGAGAGATTTCTACTCCGGTGATTCTTCGTCCTCAGGAACTTTTTCTCCGTTTGTCTTGCTTTTACGCTCCTGCCCATAGCAATCATCTCCAGGGTGTCTGGGATGCCCATGGAAACCGTGCGGGCCGTATCCCCAACGTGCCCAGCGCGGCCCGAAGACCAACCGGCGGAATAAGCCAAAGAGCAGCACGATGACGATCAACCCAAAGAAGATGTTCCCTCTGGGGTAAAAGCTTCGCCCATGCGGATAGAAATTTTGATCCATCATCGGATGTGCATTCCAATCCTCAAAGAGCAGCTCACCACTATCTGCTGCGATCGCGCCATGGGCATAGCCGAAGCGGTAGACTGCATAACCTCCGCCAATTACCACTGCCAGCAGCGCCAAACTCAACAGCACTCTCACCCAGGTACTCGGTTTTTCTCGTTCAAACATTTTTACCTCCAGTTCTAGTTGCTTTTCTAATCAAAATTATCGCAAAGAGTTGTGAAATAATTGTGAACAGCCTGGGAAAATCTGGTGCATGTTTGTAAGCCAATTTACCAACATATTACTAAGTAATATTGTCAACCGGGATAAGATAAAGGATAATGAGATAACCTAAATCAAATCGAGCAGCTCGCTGTTGGATTTGATTAAATCGAACTCTGTTCGATCATGAACTTCGTTCGAGGAAATAAAGAGTACAACTAAAGAAAGGGAAACTATGGACTGGCTAGAACTTGTATTTATCGGTTCCGCCGTAATCGGCGGAACACTCTTCTTGCTGCGGATGCTGACCATGGTCGTCGGGGGGTTGGATTTTGGCGACCATGAGATCCCCCACGATATCGACGGCGGCTTTGACGGCATGGACGGCGATCTCGGGGGAGATTTTCACGGTGATTTCGGCGATGGCGGTGACATCGACCATTCTTCCGCGGATCTCAGCTTTAAATTCCTCTCGCTGCAGGGCCTGACTGCCTTCTTCATGATGTTTGGCATCGTTGGCCTGGCGCTGCTGCGCGCAGACTTGTGGGAACTGGTCTCCATTGCAGGCGGGATGATTGCCGGTCTGTTTACCGTGTGGGTGATCGGGCTGATCTTCGCTGCGATGGGTAAGCTGCAGTCCAGCGGCACGATCCAGATCAGGAATGCGATCGGGCAGCAGGGCTCGGTTTACCTCACGATCCCTGCCGCTGGCAGCGGTCAGGTGCAGGTTGCCGTGCAGGGATCGCTGAAAATCTTTGATGCCGTCTCTGGAGATAAGAAGAAAATCGCCACCGGCGAAAAAATTAAAGTGATCAATGTAATTGACAACAAAACCCTTGTCGTTACTAAACTATAAATCGAACCAAGTTCGATCATGAACCTGGTTCGTCAGAAAATTATTTAGGAGGATTAAATGAATTCAACAACATTGGGACTCCTGGGACTTGTTGCCTTTGTGTTCCTCGTCTTCTCCACAATCTTGTTCCTGGCAGGACGCTATAAACGCTGTCCCTCCGATAAGATTTTGGTGATCTACGGCCGGGTCGATAAAGGCCATTCCAGCCGGACGATGCACGGCGGTGCCGCGATGGTCTGGCCGCTGATCCAGGATTACGCCTACCTGAGCCTCACCCCGATTACGATCGGCATCCCGCTGGAAAACGCGCTCTCACAGCAGAACATCCGCATCCACGTACCAAGCACCTTTACCGTGGGTGTCAGCACCTCTTCTGAGATCATGAGCAACGCCGCCGAGCGCCTGCTGCACCTTGACCAGAAAGCAATTGAGGATATGGCTCAAGAGATCATCTTCGGCCAGCTGCGTCTTACGGTTGCCTCGCTGACTATTGAGCAGATCAACCAGGACCGCGAGAGCTTCCTCGTGTCGATCCGCCACAACGTGGAACCGGAGCTCAACAAGATCGGTCTGCACCTGATCAACGTGAACATCACCGACATTACTGATGAGTCGGACTACATTAACAGCATCGGGATGAAGGCCGCCTCCGAGGCAGTCAACAAAGCCAAAGTCGATGTCGCCGACAACGAAAAGGTAGGCGCAATCGGTGAAGCTGAAGCCAACCGGGAGAAACAAATCAAGGTAGCGGAAGCAATGGCGAAAGCCGAGATCGGCCGCAAGACCGCCGAAGCGGACCAGCGTAAGGAAGTGCAGGCGCAGGAAGCGGACGCTGTACAGGGCGAGAACACCGCCAATGCCAACATCGCCGCCTACGACGCCAACCTCGAGATCCAGCGGGCGCGTGCCTCGGCTGAGTCTGAGAAAGGCCAGAAGCAGGCCGAAGCCGACCAGCGTGTCTTCGTGCAGGCGCAGGAAGCGGAAGCGATCCAGGGCGAAAACACCGCCAAAGCCGACATCGCCAACTACGAGTCGGAACTGGAGATCAAGCGCGCCGCCGCCCTGCAGGCTGCCGAAGTTGCCAAGTTCGAAGCCCAGGTCAAGATCCAGCAGGCTTTCTACGAATCTGAGCAAGAACGTCTCCGGGCGCTGGAAGTTGTCCGCCAGGAGATCGAGAAGAACAAGATCGAGATCGCGGCTGAAGCCGAAGCCGAACGCCTGCGCCGGATCGCCAAAGGTGAAGCCGACGGGATCCTCTTCAAGTACGAGGCCGAAGCCGAAGGTATCCAAAAATTGTTAGACTCGAAAGCTGCGGGCTACCGCCAGCTGGTCGAAAGCACCAACGGCGACGCCCAGGCTGCTGCCTCCCTCTTGATGATCGAGAAGCTCGAAGAGCTTGTCGGGCGCCAGGTCGAAGCGATCAGCAACCTCAAGATCGACAAGATCACCGTGTGGGACTCCGGCGGAAACAGCGACGGTTCTTCAACCTCCAACTTCATCTCCAACCTGTTCAAGAGCCTGCCCCCGCTGCAAGACATCTCTGAGATGGCCGGCTTTGAACTGCCCGAGTTCCTCGGGAACGCGGTCAAAGAAGCCGAGCAGAAGAAGCTCGGCAAGTCCAC
>JBDLJU010000086.1:0-11692 GCA_039714215.1 Chloroflexota bacterium
GATGTGCGCGTGCCTCTGGGGTATCTAATTGGTGAGGAAGGAAAAGGACTAAAATACACCTTTTCTACGTTGGATGGCGGGCGGATCAGTATTGGTGCGCTTTCAGTCGGTCTGGCCCAGGCTGCCCTGGAAGAAGCCGTGAAATACGCCAAGGAACGCGAAGCCTTCGGAGGACCAATTGCCAATTTGCAGGCGATCCAATGGATGCTGGCTGAGGGAGCCACTGAGATCCATGCGGCTCGATTGATGATCTACCAGGCAGCCTATCTCAAGGAGCAAGGGGAACCGTACTGCAGAGAAGCAGCCATGGCTAAAATGTTCGCCAGCGAGATGGCTGAACGGGTCTGCCGAAACGCGATCCAGGTGCACGGCGGCTATGGCTACAGCCGCGAATACCCGGTAGAACGCATGTACCGCGATGCCAGATTAATGACGATTGGTGAAGGCACCAGCGAAGTGTTACGGTTGGTGATCGCCCGGTCGGTGCTGAAGGGATAACAATTCAGATCCGTGTTAATTGAATCAAAAACAGCGCGAAGTGTTGACTTCGCGCTGTTTATATTTCGATTTTCTTACGGTTAATGTCCTGCTTCTGCCTTGGGGTCATCTCTGAGAAGTTCGACTACATGCAGTAAAACCGGGATGATCACCTCAAAATTCTCTCTAGCAGCTTTCGGGCTGCCGGGGAGATTGACAATTAAAGTGCTGCTCGCAATCCCTGCTATCGCCCGGGACAACATCCCATGCGGCGTGATCGTAAGGCTCTGCTGGCGCATCGCTTCTGCAATCCCGGGGGCCTGTTTTTCAATCACCTGCAGGGTGGCTTCAGGCGTGACATCACGGGGAGCAAAGCCAGTGCCCCCGGTTGTAAGGATCACATCCACCTCATCCGAGGCCGCCAACTCCGCCAATGCCGCACGAATCACTTCAATTTCATCAGGGACAACTAGAACTGGCTGGGTCTGCCATCCCTGCTTGATCACCATTTCAGCCAGAGCGGGACCGCTTAAATCCGGACGCACTCCCTGGGATGAACGATCAGAGACAGTTATGATCGCGAAACGGATCATTGCCAGCTAGTCTACACTTTCGAGGCCGACCAGCTTTCGCCAGTTGCCGTGCACGCCATCCTCAGTAACCCCGAAATACACCCGGTAGTTTTTACCTTCCTTTTCTACGAGGTCAAAGGTCAGCCGACTGCCGTGCTTGTTGCGCTTCAACAGACCAATGTTTCCCTGCCATTCAATTTTTGCTTTTGAGAGATCTGATGGCAGCGTTGCATAGGTAGTAATCGCGTAATGCCACAAGCGGCGGGCAGATTTCACCGTCACGTTCTTGACCATATTGCCATTGCGCAGGTCTCTGACGGTGAAATATTTCTGTTTGTTCCGCTCGGAGAAGCTGACCACTTCCACCCCGGTTCGCGGGGCTTGCTGCGGATCGGTTTCTGGGGCCGGAACAGCTTTGGTTTGCGGAGCAGTAGTTGTTGGGACCAGGCTGACACGCTGCCCGGGGGGTTCACTTTTGATGTTGTTGCTGCGTTTGACCAACTGCACAATTTCATCGCGGACTGCCAACCCGGTTTCAGCTTCTGCGCGCACATAGATTTTATTATCGTCTACCGCGTAAGGTGGATCTTCACCTCGGGGCACCAGCACACGCAGCACGCTTTTACCGCCGGTTTTATGGCTGTCGACTGTGCAGTTTAATGGAGGGCTGATCCGGTTAGAAATTTCTTTTTCTAACTGCTTGATCGCCTGGGAGGGATTATTGATCCCCACCACTGAATTGGACTTATTGTTATCCAAACCAATATAGAGTGATCCGCCATTGGTATTCCCGAAAGCACACACATCAGCGATAATTGCGTACAGCTTACCGCCGCGTACAGTCATCGCCTGGTGGAAATCCTGCACAATGTTGCTGCCTTCTTCGCGTGCGAGGTTGACAAAATCTTGCACCTTGTCGTCAACTTTTCCGCGCCGCGGGCGGGTGCGTGAGAAATCGTTGCTGGCAAACAAGTTGAACAAATCGCTGAATGAGCGTTCTGACAGCAGTACTTCAGTGACTCGGTCACCAACTCCTAACGTTTTCTTTTTAGATTTTTCTTTAATCACTGTATGCGCGTCAGAGCCCTGGATGCAGTGCATTCTGCGTGGGTATTCTGGCTTGGTCCCTCGGAAGAAATACTGCGTGGCATGCCTGCCGCGCGCTTCCAGATCGGTCACTTCCAGAGCATGTAAGTTGACATCCTGGGTAAAGGCGATCTTGGTTTGGCCACCGAAGGGGAAGCCGCGCATTGCCACACCATTTGTTGAGTTAGCATGAGCAGCAATCACCAATCCGCCCGCATCTGCGATGGCTTTATAGGCAACGAGCACATCCGAAGAAGCGCCGACTGTTACTGAGCCGTCATCAATTTGATCAGGGGGGATATTCAAACTCAGGAGAATGTGTTCTATCTCACGCACATTCTTTTCCGGGGGAAAAATCGCCAGGATATGGAATCCAAAAGTAGCGGTAAATTCAAACCCTGGCAGCACCAGGATCTTATCCAGCAAACGGATATATTCATCCAGGCGGTGCTGTTCCTCGGGCATGATCCGGTTGAGAGTTTTCAGCATGGAAAGCTGTTCAACCTCTTCCTGCATTTTTCGATACCCCGCCACAGTATTGTGGTCGGTGAAGGCAATAATATCTAAACGCCGTGTTTCGGCTTGCTTGAGGATTTCCAAATATCCAGAGTCTGGTTGTTTATAATCGCTTGAAGCGGGGGTATGCAGATGCAAATCCATCGCATACCATTTTTTATTCGTGCTTTTTTTTCTTTTTGCCACGATATACTCACTTATCTTCCGAAGTTAATAGTTTCACTTTATCGATTAGGTCATCGGGCATATAAGGTTTTTGAATGAAATCATTCGCACCTTTTTCCAAGCTCTCGGCTTGATAATCCATCCCCGATGACATGATCACTTTTACTGCATCCAAATCTGATTCCTGACGCATCTCAGTCAAAATCTCAAGGCCGTTATAGCTTTTCAGATTGACATCCATCAAAATCACATCTGGTCTTTCATCCTGGATCAGCGCAAGGGCTTCTCCAAAATTTTCTAACATTACAACTTGAAAACTTTCCATCTCCAATAATGTCCCTAATAGGGAGAGCATGGTGGGATCATCTTCAATTAATAGTACTTTAGACATTTTCTTAATCTTTCATTATCTTTTTTTTGTTCCACTCTTTTTCTTTGGAGCGGTTTTAGTTTTTGGTTTTTGGCTGCTAGGGTTTTTTTTCTTTGCTGGGGCTTTCTTGGCTGCAGCTTTTTTTGTTCCTCGTTTCTTTTTTGGCGCTTCAAGCACCAGACCGAGGACTTCATCCATCGTTTCAACAAAATGGAACTCGATTTCTTCCAATACCTCTTCATTGATATCTTCAAGGTCGGCTTCATTCCGCTTTGGCAGGATCACCATTTTTAATCTGGCACGATGGGCAGCCAATACCTTTTCTTTAATCCCGCCTACCGGCATCACCTGCCCGCGCAGGGTAATCTCACCGGTCATGCCCACATTGGGCTTTACCAGTCGCCCTGAAATAAGAGACACCAACGAGGTAACAATAGTTACGCCAGCGGATGGCCCATCTTTAGGCTGCGCCCCAGCGGGGACATGTAGGTGGAAATCTGCATCAGCAAAAAAGTCGTTGGGGATATTGAGCTTCTCTGCATTTGACCGCACGTAAGTGAGCGCGGCTTTAGCCGATTCCTGCATCACTTCACCCAGCGATCCGGTGAGCTGGAAACCTTTCCCCCCAGGCATGCTGGAGGCTTCGATAAAGAGCACATCTCCTCCGACTGGAGTCCAGGCCAGGCCGGTCGCTACCCCAGGGATTGAAGTCCGGGAAGCAATCTCATCAGTGTGGAAAAATTTTTGCCGTCCAAGCAGTTCACGCACTACTGTTGGAGAAACTTTTAACTTTTTCTTGCTGCCCCCCGCTATTTGTGTGACCGCCTTACGGCAAATTGCACCAATCTCCCTCTCAAGGTTTCGCACCCCAGCTTCTCGAGTGTAAGAGCGGATGATGGTCTTTATCGCCGTGTTAGAAAACGATAACTCAGATTTCCGGAGTCCGTTCTCGCGCAGTTGGCGAGGGATCAGGTACCCCTTGGCAATCTCAATTTTCTCGCCTTCCGTATAGCTGGATATTTCAATGATTTCCATGCGGTCACGCAGCGGACCGGGGATCGGTCTCAGCGTATTTGCCGTGGTGATAAACATCACCTGTGAGAGGTCAAAGGATACCTCAAGGTAATGATCGCGGAATTCACTGTTTTGTTCTGGGTCTAATACTTCAAGCAATGCAGAGGCGGGATCACCGCGGAAATCACTGCCGAGCTTATCGACCTCGTCCAACATGAATACCGGGTTGCGCGATTCAACCCGCCGCAGCGCTTGTAGGATCCTGCCCGGAAGCGCGCCTATGTAGGTACGCCTGTGACCGCGGATCTCTGCTTCATCCCGCACACCGCCCAGTGAAATGCGTACAAACTCTCGCCCCATTGCACGGGCAATCGATTGGCCTAGAGAAGTTTTTCCCACCCCGGGTGGACCAACAAAGCAAAGGATCACACCTTCGCGTTCTTTGCGGATCAGGTCTTCTCCTTTGGAGGCTTCAAGCTCTTCCTTCCGTTCCCCGCGTAATTTCCGCACGGCTAAAAATTCAATCAGGCGCTCTTTGACATCCTCAAGACCAAAATGGTCTTTGTCCAACACCGCCTCAGCATGTTGAATGTCCAAATTGTCATCTGAGAGTTTGGACCAGGGCAGGCTTACCAGCCAATCCAAATAGGTACGAATCACGCCGTACTCTGCAGAGGCAGAAGATAGCTTTGAGAGACGATCTAGCTCACGAATAGACTGCTTTTCGGCTTCTTCCGGCATTCCGGCTTCATTAATTTTTTCCCGGAACTCCTCAATCTCGATGGTGTGCTCGTCCTGCTCGCCCAATTCCCGCTGAATGGCTTTCAACTGCTCGCGCAGGAAATATTCCCGCTGCATTTTCTCTATCTCCCCACGCGCCTCGTTTTGAATTTTCTGCCCCAACTCCAGCACTTCAATCTCGTGGGCAAGAAAATTGGTGAAGGTGTGCAATTTTTCTGAAACCGAATCTATTTCCAATAAATTTTGTGCTTCAGCCAAATCCATATGCTGGAAATTGGCAACAGAATAGACCGTCTGCAGCGAGTCATCCAGGTTTGATATTGAGGCGACAATTTCCTGGGGGATCGATGGGATGATCTCTGCAATCTTTTCAAATTGGGTACGTACGTTGCGGGCTAAAGCTTCCAGCTCGAGGGGGTCATCCCCACCTCTCTCAGGATACAGCTCAAAGCGGGCTTTTAAATAAGGTTTCTCAGCAACAAATTCTCCAAGTTTGAAGCGGCTGATCCCATTGACCAATAACCGGATTGTGCCATCGGGGGCCCGGAACAAGCGGTGGACAGTAGCCACCGTCCCAATTTTATACAGGTCTTTTGGGTCTGGATTTTCAAGCTCAGGATTTTTTGAAGCCACCAACCCAACCAGCCGGTCACCGGCAACAACATCGTCGACCAGGGCAATCGAGCGCGGCTGACCGATAGTCAAGGGCAAGCTTGTATGGGGATAGACCACCGCCCCGCGCAGAGGAAGGATTGGAAGCTCATCGGGGAGATCATCTAGCTTTGCTAGTTGAGCCGCGTCGAATCCATCCTCGTCTGAACCATTTGAGGTTATCCGGGTAATCGTTGGGTTGAGCAGCATTTCATTCCACTCATCCAAATCATTCCCAAAAAATTCTAGGGCTTCAAGAAATTCCGTTAGCCATTTCGAAACTGACATGTTTATACTCAACTTAAGCGTATGTTTACTCGTTAATCTTTATCGTACTCGGCAGAGCTTTCGGCAGCACCACTTGCAAAAACCCATCGCTGTACTCGGCTTCAACCCGGTCATAATCAATTGAGGCCGGCAGTTCCAAAATTGATACAAACTCCCCTGAAGGAATTTCCAATTGGTGACAAGCTCCTCCAGGGACCTTTGTTTGACGGACCCCACCGATAGCCAGGGTTCTTTTCTCAAGAGAAATCAGAAATTCCGCAGATCGCATCCCGGCGATCTCAATCTGAACGACGATGGAATCCTCCGTCTCATACATATCGGTTGGAGGCTGCCAAATTTTAGCCCGCGCCGACCAATGTTTGGCTCCAGCGCTTACTTCAAAACGAGGTTCGTTTGTTTCGTCACTCGGGGGTGCAAAACGCAAAACATCCAAATCTTGCATCATGTTCTCCTATAAATCAAAGCCTGCTTCCCAGATTTATTCTGATTAGATCACTACGTTACCAAACAAGGGAAGGCGCCCCCGGAAGGAATCGAACCCTCAACCTGCGGCTTAGAAGGCCGTCGCTCTATCCATTGAGCTACGGGGGCATTATTGTTGCAGTAACAGCTTTATTATACTCTCAGAAACCAGCTAGGCGCTACCCCCACGGTCATCTAGCAATGATTGGCCTGATCCCGCGATACACCCGTACCCCCGAAAGAGTCCGGAGGATATGCTTGGGCTCACGCCCAACTTGTTCAGCAATCTCAACCACGGTCATTGGCGTATTTCCACTCTTTAAGAGCAGTCGGAAAATTGCCTCAGTGATGGCGGTGTGTTCTTCTAAGAATCCTTCTTTTTGAGCAGTGTGGGTAATCAGCACATGCTGCAGTCCATCTACCTGATGGATCTCTGCAGTATCTGGGTCTACCCAATCTACCAGGTCATCACCATTAATAATATTCGCAAACCGCTCTTGCTCTTCTGGCGTAAGCAAACCGAGCAAGTGAACCCGCCACTCCCGATCATTCTGACTCCACCAGTTGAAGTCAATATGAAAAGGTGTGTCTAATGTTGGCTTTACCAAACTTAACCGCTTACTTTCAGCCACCCAAATCTCCTTTACTCTGCTGTAGACTCTTTATATCGAAAATGTAAATCACCAACGTGGTCAAACCACGAGCGTGACGCCAATACCGAAAGGATTGGTCCCGGTGGGCAGCGGTAGACCACATTGACTGCAGAATACAGCTCTGCCGCATGAACATGCGCCTGCGGATTCAATTTTGCCAATTCCTTCAGCGTCTCAACCACTACCTGTTCAAACGGCAGAGGTGATTTGCTTCGTTTTTCCCAGGCAAGATCCAATGCGGTCGTATCCGCGGGCATTGCCACCATCATCCAATCTTCGAATGTTGTTGATACTGGCTGCTTGAGCATCGCATAGACCACACCGCCATCCGCTCCTACCAATGCTGTGCGTACCCATTCTTTGGCGGAAATATGCGGCTCGGTGCTGACCAGGATTTCACCGGGGTTGTCTCCCTGCCGGAGTGAAATCGTACTCCCCGGCATGGCTCCTTTTTGGGTATACCATTCCTTTAGACCATAAACATATTTTTCATGGCGCACCACCCAACCAGGGAACTTATCCCCAGAATCGCCATCAACGAGGATGAAGCGGACGCGCGGCGATTCATAAGCAGTTGGGAAAAAATTGGTCAGCCGTGAGGAAAGCGGCAATGTGCCCGCTCGCCAATGAGGGTAAATCAGTGAAACAGATAACGATTTCTTTACCTGATCAGTGGGATCAAGCTCAGAGAGTTCGTCGTCTAATCGTGCAATCAGATTGGTCATTTCGTCAGTGAGCACACTCGAGTCATAATCGATCGTGTTGTTCTGCAGCACCAATGGTGTTTCCTGAACGCCTTCAGGTTCCAGACGCTTAAGGAACCATGAGACTTCACCGACGGCTCCAACTTCATCAAAACGAGGGTCTTCCTGCATGGCCAAATCCAACGAAAAACCTGCCAAATTGGGATTGACACCTTCAGGCAGCCCCACATCGGAGAGGAATTCTGCAGTAGTCAACGGCCCACCTTCTGCAACGTCGAGTACCGCCTCAGCTAGATTGAGGTTTCCGGCGTTAACATCGACCAGTAAAGCCCGCGGGAACCACTTTCCAGCGATATATACAAAATCATCATTCTCGGTTAAAGCAGAAACAATAGTTTCAGAGATCGCGCTGCCGAAGGATTCCAGCACGGAGTCAGGGTTGAGCATTGGGTCGGATTCACCATCGTCAATTGGATCATTGAGTACATGTTCCTCTAAGCCTGAAGCATATTCACGCTTCTCGCCATCCCCAAACTCAACTTCGATCACTTTGTATTCCTGCCCGTCGTAGCTTTTAGGCTCACGCTCACTAACGACTACTCCGGATTTCCAATCTAAAGACGGAAAAGCAATCTTATCTCCCATGCTGTATTCTTCTTTGGGAAGATAGGGTTTTCCACCCTTGCTTTGTTTTAATTCAGCTGCTGTCTTTTCTTTTTGCAGGCGGTGCTCGATCAGCACCTTGACCAATTCTTTGGGAGTTAGCGGAGTCTCAATTTCGAGCAGATGGTCATAGATCCGTTCAAGATCATCTCCATCAAGGGATACCGTCTCCCAGTAATCATTTTTTAAGGACATTGTCATTAGAACCATAAAACTGCTTTTCGGAATATTGCGCTAAACAAATTCCGTCATACCTCCGATTGCGAAGTGCTTATCATCTTCTCCGAATTTATATTATACTCTAACCAGACGATCAATCAAGGAAACAATAATCTGACTTTTGGAGAAGAACAGTGACCGATCGAAAATGGGTCTTGGTAGAAGTTGTCAACGATGCGATTCAAGCCGAAATACTTAAGGGATTACTCGAAGCCCAAGGAGTGACCGTAAACGTCATTCGCGAAGGCTACCAGGCAGCGATGGGGATCAGCGGCCAGATGGGCGTACGCATTGAACTGACGGCACCCTCAGATCAAATTGAGCTCGCCAAACAGGTGATCAGTGATTACCACTCTGGAAAATTTGAGGATTAATTCTGCAGCAATCTCAGGGGAACAATTCTAATAACCAGTCGTAAGGTTCTACCTGCACACCCCCCGCCCAGATTTCCCAATGTAAATGCGCGCCAGATGAACGGCCGGTATTTCCTACCAAGCCAATCACCTGCCCCTCTTGAACCATATCACCGACCGCAACACGCAGTTCAGACTGATGCCAGTACCCTGTATAAATTCCCCAGCCGTGGTCGATCACCGTAGCATTCCCTCTAATCTCCAGCGGACCGGCAAAGACCACTCTCCCAGCCGCGGGAGAGATCACATCAGCGCCCTGCCCGCCCCCAAAGTCAATTCCGCTGTGGAAATAGGAGTAAGGCGACCCATTATATGAACGGCGAGTACCAAAATAGGAATTAATAAAGATATCAAAAGGCGTTGGGGAGGAAAAGTAACCGCTCCACAACTTTTCTGGGGTCACCGGGGCAGTCAACGAAGCGATGTAGTTAAATTCAGACTCATCCAAAACCGGGTCCAGGTAGGCTGGATCAACATTGATTTTTTCATGAGTATAGTTTCCTGAATTGACCATTACCATTTGTGACAATTCAAATGCTTCCCCTGAAGCCAGCACCCCATTAATTGAAATCGGGTAAATTCCTGGCTCAGACATTACATGAATCCCCTGCAGGCTGACCAGGCTGCCGCTGTCGGAAACGAAGAAGTGTAGCGGCTTACCGGAGAGCTGCCCAGTGATCTGCAGCTGCTGACCAGCAGCATCAATCCCAATCACGGTAGTCTTTCCTTGAACGAAATTCCCATGAGTCACAGTCATAGTAATTGGGGATGGTAGTGCACCCGGTCCGGGGTCATTGATCCCTGGAAGGAAGATTACATCTCCTGCCAGCCCAGACCAAATACCACTCAATTGATTTTCCGCTACAAGCATCCAGGGATTTGCCCCGACCTCGGCAGCAACTTGAAGCACTGAATCCTGTTCCGATATCGCTGCCCGCCCATAGACCAGGTTCTCTCCGCTGCCGGAAGGAAGCAAAATTTCTGAGCCAGCATACAGCTGAGATGGGCAGAGATATCCGCTTAACCGGGCAAGGATTCCAGGATCGAGATGATAACGACGGGAAAGGGTACGGAAATTCTCCCCTAAATCTACCTTTTGGTAATCGAGCAATCCCTGAACCCAATCAATCCCCGGAAGGCTCAACGGTTGTCCGGCATACAGCTGGTTAGGATTGGTGATCCCGTTTGCATCGGAAAGTGCATCAACCGAAATGCCGAAACGGGCGGCGATCCCGGTAAGCGTATCTCCGGGCTGCACGACATACTGCACCCCCGGGGTTTCTTGCTGCGCGAATCCTGGGGCTGCAGCAAACATCAGCATAAGGAGGGCAGCAGTGACTGCGATAATTCTTTTAGCGAACAAAACTAATTTGGTCTCCTACTTTAAATTCCGCCAACCGGGAAGGGCTGACTTCTAAAATATAACGGGCTGGTTTATTGGGAGCTTTAATTGTAACCCACTTTTTTGCGACACAAAGATCAACCACTTCCCCGTCGTCATTGATCCAGATCACCCCTAAGTCAATAAAAACAAAAAACATATGAATTGAAGTATTCACGATGCTGTCTTTTGGTTCTACCAGGAGCAATCCCCAATCAGCCGGGATGCTTTTACGGAACATCAACCCCCGCAGCTTGCAAAAAAAAGTGCTGCAGTATCCTGCGAACAATCCTGCAGCGAGCGGCTTACTGGAGTTTACAATCGAAATGTTTTCCATAAAATCAATAAATTTTCAATTAAGCCTGCGCGGCTCTGCTCAATACCTGGTCAACGCTGTCAATTAATTCCTGCGGGCTGAACGGTTTTGAGATGTAATCGTCTACCTTGGCGATATGCAGGCCCAGGACCTTGTCAATGCTCTGCGCCTTGGCGGTCACCACGATCACAGGGATGTCCTTGATCTCCTCATCTGCTTTTATCTGTTGGTAAACTTCCCAACCATCCATATCTGGCATCATCAAATCCAGCAGGATTAAGTCAGGCTTTTGCTCGCGAATGACATCCAGTCCCATCTTTCCGCCATCAGCGCCAATCACCTCAAAGCCTCGACGGCTTAAGATCAAACGAATAAGGTCGATCATTTCTTCTTCATCTTCAACACAAACAATTCGCTTGTTAGTATTGTTCTCCATTGTTCCCTCCAGCAATTACCTTTCTCATTGGTTTATGGTTGCCAGCGTATATCTTGATTTTACCCGCTTAATCTGATTTTAGGAAACACCTGAGTGCTACCAATTATAGGATTTTAATAATCTAATCAGCTGAAGCTCAAAATTTGGTGCCCTGTGGTGCTCTAATCCTGGATCAAACTGGTATAATCTTTTGGAAATTATTTTAAAGAAAGGTTCTAACAATGATTGAAGCAAACAACCTCCGCAAAGGCGTTACCTTTAAAGTTGATAAAGATATCTTCAAAGTCACCGATTACAGCCATAATAAACCGGGAAGAGGGCTTGCCACCATTCGTGTAAAAACGGTTAATCTCCGCACCGGAGCGAACGTCGAAAAAACCTTCAGCTCCAGCGAGCGTGTCGAAGATATCCGCCTGGACTATCACACAGCCCAATACCTGTACTCAGATGGACAAGATTTTTTCTTCATGGACACCGAAACCTTTGAGCAGCCAGCAATCTCTACCGCTGTGATCGGGGATGCAGCCAATTACCTGATCGAAGAGATGCAGGTCAAAGTAACGTA
>JBDLJU010000087.1:0-11648 GCA_039714215.1 Chloroflexota bacterium
GTTTGGGCTTGGTTTCTTTGTTATCCAGAGCCAATTAACCCTTGGCATAGTCTTGGTAATCGGCGGGATATTCTGGGCGCTGGTAAACGTAAACAGCTTACCGCTGGTCTATGACTATGGTGACGAGAATAAAATTGGTGCTTATACTGGCTTGTATTATTTTTCATCGCAATCTGCTGCTGTGCTTGGCCCGGTGATCAGCGGTGCGGTGATCGAAATGTTTGGATCAGATTACCGGTATCTGTGGGTGTTCAGTACGGTATTCATGGCGCTGGCTTTTGTGGTGATGCAAGGAGTTTCATCTAAGAAGAAGTTTGCTGAATAACAAAAAACTGGCACTTCTTTAACGAGGTCTAATTAAAAAAACAAAAGCGCACCCAAGCGGGTGCGCTTTTGAATTAATAGCGAGCTGCAATATTATTCTACAGTGACGCTTTTTGCCAAATTTCTAGGTTGGTCAACATCTAGGCCGCGCATCGCAGCGATGTGGTAAGCAAGCAGTTGTAAGGGGATAACAGTGATCACCGGACTAAGCATCCAATGGGTCTCTGGCACCCAAATAGTGTGGTCGGCCATTTCTGAGATCAAATCATCCCCGTCCGTCGCAAGGACGATTGCTGGGGCTCCGCGGGATTTTGTCTGTTCGATCTGGCTGAGCATTTTCTCATACCAGGGATCTTTTGGTGCAATCAGAATTACCGGCATATCTTCGTCAAATAATGCAATTGGTCCGTGTTTCATTTCACCGGCTGGGTAGCCTTCCGCGTGGATGTAAGAGATTTCTTTCAGCTTCAACGCGCCTTCGTATGCGGTTGGCATGTTGATCCCGCGCCCCAAATAAAGGCAGTGATCGGTCTCTTTGAGCTCTTTGGCCAAATCTACGATCTGATCCTCTCGTGCCAATACCTGGGCGGCAAGGTCGGGCAGCTTGCGTAGTTCATTGACAAGTTCCTTGCGCTCTTTGGGGGAAATTTCTCCGCGTAAATCTGCGAGCAGGATTGCCAGCATAAACTGGTCGACGAGTGGGGCGGTGTAAGCTTTGGTCGATGCCACCCCGATTTCCGGACCGGTTTGCATCGAGATGTAACCATCTGCAATCCGCATGGCTTGTGAACCAATTGCATTGACCACCGACCATAAGGTCGCTCCGCGCTGCTTGCCTTCATTCATCGCCGCCAAGGTGTCCGCGGTTTCGCCGGACTGCGAGATAGCTAATACCACCGTGTTTTCTGTAATGATTGGATCGCGGTAGCGAAACTCTGAAGCGATATCGATTTCAACAGGGATCCGCGCAATCTTTTCAATAAGCACCTTGCCGACCATGGCGGCATAATAGGCTGTCCCACAGGCTATGATCACGATCCGGTCAATTTTCTTGGCGAATTCCTTGGTGAGATTTAATTGGGGGAGCAGAATATCCCCTGATTCAAAATCAATTCGACCGGCGATCGTGTCTGTCAGCGAGCGGATCTGTTCGTGGATTTCCTTTTGCATAAAATGGCGGTATTCGCCTTTCTCAGCAGCAACCGGGTCCCATGAAATTGAATCAATTTGGTATTCGATTTCTTCCCCAGTGAGGGTCTGCACTTCGAGCCCCTCAGCGGTGATGATTGCGATTTGATGGCTTTCTAAAAAACAAACCTCTCGGGTGTGTTCCAAAATTGCAGGGATATCCGAGGCAAGGAACATTTCACTCTTGCCAAACCCAATCACCACTCCGCCTGCATTCCCGATTCTGGTGGCGATTATCTTATCAGGCTCAAGGGAGGATGCCAGCACGATCCCCTGGTGTCCCTTGAGGTGTTTAAACGCCTGCTGGGCGGCCTGGGTGAGGCTGGAACCGGGTGAGAGATAACGTTCAACAAGATGCACGATGATCTCGCTGTCAGTGTCTGAATTGAACTTTACCCCCTCGGCAGCAAGCTCCTCGCGTAACTGCATGTAATTTTCTACAATCCCGTTATGGACAACAACCACCTTTCCTGTTGCGCCCATGTGCGGGTGAGCATTCCTGGCATTAGGTTCACCGTGGGTTGCCCAGCGAGTGTGGCCAATTCCTAATTTCCCAGAAATGGGGTCTTCCTCCACAATACTGAGAAGGTTGTTAAGTTTACCAGCGTCGCGGCGTACTTCAATGCTGCCATTCTGCAGCACGGCGATCCCCGCAGAATCGTACCCGCGATACTCGAGTCGTTTAAGACCTGACAACACGATCGGGGTTGCGTCTCGGGGACCAATGTATCCAACTATTCCACACATTTGGTGTTCCTCCAGTAGATATTGATTTCTTATGCCACTTCCCACTGCCTTTTGACACATCCGGTTGCTCGGATAGTATTGCTGCAGTAGGTCTCGGTTGGAGGAAAAGATGTCGGGATATGGCGTTCCCGGAAGGCTTCCGCTGATCTTTCGATTTTCCTGTACAGAATGATTTTTATCCTGTCAGTTAGCTCCACGATGAGGTGGAGAACCTTCATCCTCGTCACCCTATCTTAATAGGGCCATGCGCTGTCTTTTCCAAAGAGCAATTATTTCAAATCGGCCACCTTTTTTGTTTGATTGCGGAATTATACCTTAATATTTTTGATTGAAACTAAAAATTAATCATTTAAAAAAGAAACTTCTTGCCAAATATTTCATAAAGGATTTACACGTTGGTGGTATAATTTGCAGTTGGCGAAAGCCTTCACAAACGAAGGTTTTTTTTGGATACTATATTGTTGATTTTCTTCCATAGGAGCGAACTTTGGCATTCAACCCAATAAATTGGTTTCTTGGGTTCTTCTCATTAGATATCGGAATTGACCTTGGAACCGCGAATACACTAGTTCATGTTCGCGGCAAGGGCATTGCGATCAATGAGCCGTCCTGGGTGGCGATTGATAAACGCACCCGAGAACCAAAATTCATCGGAAAAGAAGCAAAAGCTATGGTTGGGCGAACCCCGAGTAATATTATTGCTGTCCGCCCATTAAGGGATGGGGTAATTTCAGAATTTGAGATCACCCAGGAGATGTTGGCCTACTATATTGATAAAGCTCACCAACAAAGCATCGTCCCGTATCCTCGACCGCGGGTTGTGGTTGGGATTCCTTCAGGCGTAACAGAAGTCGAAATGCGTGCGGTTTATGATGCTTCTCGGCTGGCTGGTGCCCGCGAAACGTATCTCATCGAAGAGCCAACTGCCTCGGCAATTGCTGCGGGGCTTCCAATTGCCGAGATCGGTGGAAGCATGATCATCGATATTGGGGGCGGCACTACAGAAGTGACCGTATTTTCTATGGGTGGGATTGTTACGTCCAGATCATTGCGCGTTGCTGGGGATGAGCTTGATAATGAAATCCTGCAATATGTCCGCAATAAGTACAATCTGCTGATCGGCGACCGCATGGCTGAAGAAGTCAAAATGCGGATAGGGTCAGCTTTTCCGCTCCAGGAAGAGAAAACGTACACGGTGCGCGGTAGAAATTTGATTTCAGGCTTGCCAGAAACTTTAGAGCTTTCCTCAATTGAAATCCGCGAGGCTGTATCTGGTTCTGTGAACACGATCATCGAAACCGTTCGAGACACAATCGATGAGGTTCCTCCGGAAATCATATCAGATCTCATGGATATCGGAATTTGTTTATCTGGCGGAGGGTCTTTACTTCAAGGGATGGCAGAACGCGTTTCAGAAGATGTTAAAATCAGGGCATGGGTCGCTGAAGATCCAATGACCTGTGTGGCAAGAGGGGCTGGATTAATTCTTGAAGATTTTGAAAATCTCAAAGGCTGGCTTACCATAATTGAATAATCACCGTGTTCCAAGCCGAATAGAACCTTTGTAAATTAGTTTGAATTGGTGAAATTCTGAATGAACTTTAGGAAAAACCGGGCGTGGCAATCTGTCACCCTTGGTTTGATCGTAATTGGAATATTGTTGATGGCATTGGGCGGGCTGCTTAACCCCGTACTGGATGCCCTGTTAAGCCCCGTGTTGGGGGCTCAAGAATGGCTTACGATCAGATATCAGGCGGTGCAGGACCTGATCAATTCCCCCACAGATTTGGTGCGGCTGCGACAGGAGAATGTCGAACTAGAAGCAGAAGTTGCCAACTTGCAAACCCAGGTGATCTCTCTTCAGCAACAGGTCACAGAAGTAGAACTACTTTCAGCCTTGCTTGATTTTGCCCGCAGTCAACGGGAAAATGAATATGTTGCTGCCAATGTGGTTTTCCGTGACCCGCGGCCTTTCCTGAAATATGTAATTATTGACGTCGGATCTGATGATGGTGTTTTACGAGGGATGCCTGTGGTGAGCGCCGAAGGCCTGGTTGGCAGGGTTGATGCTGTTACTGCATCAGCTGCACGCGTGCAGCTAATTACCGATACCGCAGCAAGTGTAAGCGTGATTGTACAGCCAGCCAATTCTAATGCGGTGCTTACCGGCAGCATTACCAGCGATATTTCATTAGGTTTTATTTCTCAAGAAATTGAAGTAGCCCCCGGAGATTTGGTGTTAACTTCAGGGTTGGGCGGTAATTACCCTCCAGATATTCTGATTGGGCAAATCGCCAGCGTTAGATCCACGGCAACTGATCTGTTTCAACAAGCAGCCATCCAACCGGTTGTAGATTTTTCAAGGTTGAGCATTGTTTTGGTAATTGTTAATTTTCAACCTGTTGAAATTGAGCCGTTGATTCCTGACGAAAATTAGTAAAGGCTGCTCAACTGATGGAAATATTAGCTGCTTTTCTCATGCTCGCTCTGGCTGCAATTGCTCAAAATTCAGTCGTTACCCGGATTAATTTGTTGGCCGGTGCGGCTGATCTGGTCCTTTTGGTGCTGCTATCCTGGATTTTACAGTCTGGCGAAAAGAAACCCGTTAAGTGGGGAATTGTTGCTGGTGTTTTGGTCGGATTCTCTTCAGCATCTCCCATATTGGTATCCGTAGTTGGTTATCTTATCGTAATCGGTTTTGTGATGCTGCTCCAAACCAGGATTTGGCAGGCTCCGTATTGGATGTTGCTGACCTCAACATTCTTTGGGACAATTGCTGTTTATGGATTTGAAATTTCTTATTGGTGGGTAAACGGATATCCTTTTGATTTTGTTGAGATGTTCAATATTGTAATACTACCTTCCGTGGTTTTAAATGTATTGTTCGTTCTCCCCGTCTATTTGTTCGTTGGAGAGATCGTGAAAATGAGCTCCTCATTAGAGGTAGAAGTATGAACCAGTCAAATAATCGGATCAAAAATAAAGTTGAGAAGTGGCGGTTTAGCGCCTTTCTTATTGTGATTGGTGGGATCATGCTGCTTTTCGTCTCACGGTTATTTAATTACCAGATCATAGAGGGTGAAACCTGGTTAGCCGATGCTGAGGAAAATCGAACTGAAGAAGTCAGCCTGCTGACTCAACGCGGTGTAATTTATGATCGGAATGGGATCATTTTGGCGAGAAATGTAGCTTCGTATAACGTGGCGATCACCCCTGCGCTTCTCCCGGATGACGACGGAGATATCGAACAAATTATCAGGGAAGTCGCAGAAATGACAGATAAGCCAATCAGTTACGATGACGACCCTGAAGCAACAAATATCTTGATTGAATGCGGAGATAACCTCGGGATAACTGAGATGGTAGATATCGGATTTTCCTTTGAACCTTATTCCCCTGTTTTTATCGAGTGTGATATTGAACGTGACCGCGCGTTAGCAATCATGGAAAAGGCTGCTGATTGGCCAGGGGTTAGTATTCAGGTCAAGCCAGTGCGTGATTATCCCACAGGTGACCTGACTTCTACGTTTATCGGCTTTTTGGGACCAATTCCTGAAACCACCGCAGTTCAGCTCAGGGAATTAGGATTTCTGGCTAATCGAGATAAAACAGGATACGGCGGACTTGAGCTTTATTTTGATGAACTATTGAGAGGTTTCCCCGGAAAAAGAGTCGTCGAAGTGGATGTTGCCGGGGCTGAAATCAGGGACATCGAGGGAGTGAAGCAGCCTGTTGATGGCTTAAACCTGGTGCTCACCATTGATCTACGCTACCAGCAAGCGGCTAATGCAATTGTTGAAAGGGAAATTAACTTTTGGAACACTTTTTTTCACGGTAACTCTGGCGAAATCAGGATCAGCAGCGGAGTAGCAATGGCGATGAATCCCACTACGGGCGAAGTCCTGGCGATGGTCTCCTGGCCCTCTTATGAAAACAACCGGTTTGCAGAATTCATCCCTGCTTATTACTATGAGCAGTTGATCACAGATTCGCGCAACCCGCTGCTAAATCACGCAATAGGAGCTGAGATTCCTGCCGGGTCTGTTTTTAAGATTGTGACTGGTGTCGGGGCATTGAATGAAGGCGTGGTCACCCCAAACCAATTAATTAAAACGCCGGGCCTGATCACAATCGAAAATGTGTACAGCCCGAATGACCCTGGGTTGTCAAAAGAGTTTGTTGATTGGAATCGGGATGGATTCGGGGAGCTAGATTTTTACGGCGGGGTCGCAAATTCAAGTAATGTTTATTTTTACAAATTAGGCGGCGGCTATGAAGATGAGGTGCCAGATGGAGGCCTTGGAATTTGCAGGTTGGGGACATATTCGGAAGCGATGGGATTCAATCAGCTGTTAGGAATCGAGCTTCCTGACGAGACTGATGGTTTGATCCCGGACCCAACATGGAAGCGGATCAATCAAGGGGAAAATTGGTCAACAGGAGATACTTATATTGCCAGCGTTGGTCAGGGATTTATGATTTCAACTCCGATGCAGATTTTAGTATCTGCATCTACTGTTGCAAACAATGGAATACTAATGCGCCCTACCATAGTTCGCCAGGTTGAGGATGGAGATGGAAATATCATCCCGATTGTGATGGATGAATATGGAAATATACTGGAAAGTCGCTATGATTTTCAGGGCCGAATTATTTCTAAAGTCTTCGATGTGAACGGGGATCAAATCGATTTTGTAGTTTTGGACGAAAACGGCCAATTGTACGATTACTTTTTTGCAGAAGACGGAACAGTTGAGGGGCAGGTTTATACCAAAAACGGTGTCCCTATCAGGCCAACGCTGATCAGTCCTTTTGTGCCCGACACCAAGTGGGACCTGACCGTTGATAATATGATAGAAAATTATTCTAATCCCGCAGGAATTGGCAGCTGCAAAGCAACAGGGGAATACAGTAATGTCGAATCCTGGGTTTTTACCGCCCTGCAACAGGGTATGCGTAAAGCAGCTTTAGAGGGAACCTTGTCAGATAAAGATTATTTGTTTGGTAATTTTCCAATCCCGGTAGCGGGAAAGACTGGGACGGCTGAATATTGCGATGTCGTAGCTTTCTCTAAAAATCTCTGTATTCCTGGAAATTGGCCGACGCATTCATGGACGGTTGCGTATGCCCCGTTTGGAAATCCAGAGATTGCCGTCGTGTCCTTTATGTACAACGGGGGGGAGGGGGCCAGCGTGGCCGGCCCTGTGGTTCGGCAGATGATCGAAGCCTATTTCGAGTTAAAAACGATCGATGCTGCCTTGGGCGCGCCTTAATACTTCATGCTATAATTTACCTCATTAGATAGGAATTGAGAGATGCAGCCAAAAGTGCAACTCAAAGGCATTCGCGAAGGTTTACTTGTTTCTCTTGGTGATGGTGAATGGGTCGAGCTTGAAGAAACCCTGCTTGAACAGCTAGAGCTACAAGGCGATTTTTTACGCGGCGCAAAGTTAATTCTGGATGTAGAAAATCATGCCTTGAATGCAGCAACTTTAGGCTCTCTTCGAGATAAGCTCTCAGATCGAGGTTTAGGTTTATGGGCCGTGATCAGCCATTCCCCGATCACTCAGCAAAATGCCCAGGCGTTGGGAATGGCTACCAGAATCCATCAATCAAATCCAAATCGAGAGGCTAAAACTCTTGATACTCGACTTGATGGCGACCCTGCAATATTAGTCAATCGTACGATTCGTTCAGGGAATAGTGTGACTTACGATGGGCACATAGTTGTGATTGGGGATGTCAATCCGGGTGGGGAAGTGATTGCAGGAGGAAATGTGGTTGTTTGGGGCAGATTACGCGGCATGGTCCAGGCCGGAGCTGATGGCGATGAGTCATGTATGGTCTGCGCGTTAGACCTTTCACCAACGCAGCTGCGTATCGCAGAAAAAATTGTGGTCCCACCTGTCGAAGACGAAGGGCGTGGACCGGAAATAGCACGAATCAGAGAAGGCGAAGTTGTAGCAGAAACATGGAATCATTAATAATAAAAATCGTCAGAGACATGAGGTCATGAATGAGCGGAATAGTTATTACAATCACATCAGGAAAAGGTGGAGTAGGAAAAACCACTGCAACCGCAAATATCGGAGCAGCTCTCGCAAAACTTGGGAAAAGTGTTGTCTGTCTGGACGCGGATATCGGCCTCAGGAATTTAGATGTAGTTCTGGGGCTTGAAAATCGAATAGTCTATGATCTTGTTGATGTTGTTGAGGGGCGCTGCCGGCTCAGACAGGCAATGATCAAAGATAAGCAGCTTCCCGAGCTATCTTTGATCCCTGCTGCTCAAACCCGTGATAAAAGTGCTGTTTCCCCAAGCGATATGGTCAAATTATGCGATGATCTCCGTGAGGAAGCAGATTTTATAGTAATAGATTCTCCGGCAGGGATTGAGAGAGGTTTCCGCAATGCGATTGCAGGCGCAGATCTGGTGATTGTGATCACCAATCCAGAAGTGTCTGCTGTCCGAGATGCTGACCGGATCATCGGTTTAATTGAAGCAGAAGAGAAGGGCCCTGCAAAACTGCTGCTTAACCGGATCAATCCAGAAATGGTTCAACGCGGGGACATGCTGGCGGCAGAAGACGTCATTGAATTACTAGCAATCGAACTGATTGGTTTGGTGCCTGAAGACCAGACTGTTCTGGTAAGCTCCAATAGGGGCATCCCCGCAGTTATGGATGATAAGAGCAAAGCAGGTCAGGCTTTCAGAAATATTGCTCTGCGACTCACCGGTGAAGAAGTTCCATTCATGGAAATTGATGCTGATTCCGGTTTTCTTAACAAAATATCGAAAATCATGCGGTCAGGAGGCGATTAACTGTGAAGCGTGTTGCCGACAGATTTTCCAGTAAAAAGAAAAGTGCTGCCGCTGCAAAGGAACGTCTGCAGTTGGTTTTGATCCATGATCGTACCGATCTGCCGCCGGGGGTAATGGAAGACCTGCGTGATGAGATTATTGAGGTGATTTCAAGGCATATTGATGTCGATACCAGCTCGGTCAATATTCAGATCGCTCAAGACGGTAGAAAACAGCGTTTGCTGGCAGATATTCCAATATTGACTCGCGAGAATAAGCGAAGAAATCGCTAATTACAGATTTCGAGAATATTTAAATTGTTATGCGTTTAGAGACCTGGCGTTACTTTGATTTCTGGCTGTTGGGGGTAGTTGCAGTCGTAATAATATTTAGCATTGCAATGATTGATTCTGCAATTGCCGGTAATCCTGAATTAATTGAAAATGATGCAGTAGGACGCCAAATTCTCTTTGCTGGGGTTGGCTTTGTGGCAATTATTCTGGTGACCATGATGGATTACCATTTTTGGGCAACCCTTGGCAAGGTAATGTATTTCACCCTGATCCTGTTTTTGATAATAATCAGATTCAGCGGTGAATCTGCGTTCGGCGCTCAAAGATGGCTGGATGTAGGATTTGCAGTTGTGCAACCTTCAGAATTAACAAAAATAACTATTATTGTTGTATTGGCCGATTTTTTTGCTAAAAACAAAGAAAAGATGCATCAACTCACCTGGATTGCAAGAAGTTTGGTTTGGACGCTGGGGATTGTCATTTTGATTTATATCCAGCCTGATTTGTCCACTTCTCTTACCCTGATGGTCATCTGGGCGGCTTTGTTGTTCGCCAGCGGCCTTCAACCTAAACATATCGTCTTATTCGCAATCATCGCTATCACTGTGGCGAGTATCGCTTACCCATTTTTAGAGCCTTACCAGCAATCCCGGATCACCAACTTTTTATTTACAAATGAGGATGCTCGCTATGGTGAAGAGTACAATGTGATCCAGGCTTTAATTACTATTGGGTCAGGTGGCTGGTTGGGACAGGGGTTTGGGCAGGGCACCCAGGTTCAATTTAGATTTTTAAAGGTCAGGCACAGCGACTTTATTTTTTCGGCGATCGCCGAAGAATTCGGATTTATAGGGACTGTGATCGTAATGGCTGCGCTGTTTTTCATCATTTACCGGATTATTAGAATAGGACGTAACGCTCCGGATACTTTTGGGGCTCTGATTTGTTACGGAGTAGCGACATTTTTTGCATTTCAGACATTAGTAAATATTGGGATGAATTTAAAGATTCTGCCGGTTACAGGTCTTCCTTTGCCGTTAATTAGCCATGGAGGAAGCTCTCTAATCACCGTTATGCTTGGGATCGGGCTGGTAGAAAGTGTTGCAGCCCGACAAAAGATTTAAGAAGATTAAGGAACCAATAATGACACCAAAACACCAAACTGATATTTCTCCAATGCGCGTGCGATTTGCTCCATCTCCAACGGGGATCACGCATTTGGGGAGCGGACGGACTGCGCTATATAACTATCTTCTCGCTCAACAAAGCGGAGGGCAGTTTATCCTGCGGATCGAGGATACAGATCAAAAGCGCTACGATCCAAAAGCAGAACAAGATCTAAAGGACGGCTTACACTGGTTAGGTTTGCAGTGGGATGAGGGTCCGGATGTGGGCGGCAAGCATGCTCCATACCGCCAATCTGAGCGCAAACAACTCTATCTTGACGCGGCTGAACAGCTGATCGATCAGGGAGATGCCTTCTACTGTTTTTGCACTAAACACGAAATCGAGCAGAACCGCCAGGCACAAATTAAACGCAAGGAGAACCCGCGTTATGCTGGAACGTGCCGCAATCTCAGCCCAGAAGAAACCCAGGCACGAATTGATGCAGGCGAAGATCATGTGATCCGTTTCAAAATGCCAAAAGAAGGAACCACCGTGGTTCGGGATGTCGTCCGAGGAGAGATTACTTTTGAGAACTCTTTGCTAGATGACACAATTTTGGTTAAATCGAATGGATTAGCAGTTTATCATTTGGCCGCAATGGTCGATGACCATTTGATGGAAATTTCTCATGTATTGAGGGGCGAGGAATGGATCCCCACCTTTCCGCTGCATGCTCAAGTAATTCGAGCGCTTGGCTGGGAAGAACCGGAGTGGGTGCATTTATCATTATTCCTCAAGCCAAGCGGCAAAGGCAAAATGAGCAAGCGAGACACTGCACAGATGGCAAAATCAGGAGAATCGATTTTTCTAAAAGATATGAAAGAGATTGGATATCTCCCCGAGGCAGTGATCAATTGGGTTGCTTTAATGGGCTGGAGTTACGATGACCATGAAGAATTTTTCAAGATGGAAGACCTTATCGAAAAATTCTCACTGGCTAAGCTCAGCCCAAAAAATGCTGCTATTGATTACAAGAAACTTGACCATTTCAACGGCTTGCACATCCGCAGCCTCAGTGTTGAAGACCTGGCAAGCAGGATCAAACCATTTATCTATGCAGCCGGCTTCCGTCCTGATGACGAATTATTGCTGCAGGTTACCCCGTTAATTCAACCTCGCCTGGTTACACT
>JBDLJU010000088.1:0-11587 GCA_039714215.1 Chloroflexota bacterium
CTCCCTCAGGCTGCTTCAGGCCGTGCTCGGGCAGTTGGACATCCAGCTCCCGGATCGGGTCGCCGGTCAGGTCTTGTGACTGAGCCTGGCCCTCTGATTCGAGGACAACCCCATCCGGGGGGACCGGTTCTGGGGTGTTGATCGGGGTTGCAGAGATCTCGTCCTGCGGTCCGGGCAAATTGTTTGGGGTGGCCTTTTCGCCGGTGGGGTCTTTGCCTTCCTCTCTGGCCGTGGCCCCTTCATGGGTGCCCGGCATCTCGGCAGGATCAATCGGATCAATCGCTCCTCCAGGGGCATCGACCTGCGCGGTGGAGAGCTCATCTACTGGCGCTGGAATGGGAAGGGGTATCGGCGTTGCAGAGATCTCATCTTTGGCGGCTTCGCCTGGGTCTGGCGCGGCTGCTTCCTCGACCAGCCCGGTGACCGAGGCTTCGATCTGCTCAGCCTCCTGATATGTTTGGGTCGCCTCTACATGGGCTTCAGCCTCGTGGGTGGCCTGCTCCAACTGACGGGCTTCTGGGGTTTCCTGGGTTTCTTCTACTTCGCTGGCTTCTGTGTTTTCTTCATTCTCTGAATATTCTCGCTCTGACATTTCAATCCTCCATACATTTTGAATAACTGAATACAGGCTTGGTTGCTGGTGTCAATGTTTTTTTGCCGGACTGTCTCCGGACAGTCTATCCGGTTCATTTGATTTCGGATTCTTCGCTCCCGAACTTGATCTGGAGCAAATCCTCGCTAACCTGGAAGCTTTCGCCATCAAACTGCACCGGGGTTTCCTCACCCTCAAACTGATCCGCGAGGCGCGGCAGGTTGATCGGGGTCGCCCCCACCCCTTCTGCCCCGGAACTGCCAGGTCCCCCGACGACAGTACCGTCCCCGGACGGGTTGGGGCGTGCGGCCTGATCGATGGTCTCGGAAAATGGGTTGGGGCCATCGTCTGGTTCCTCTGCAATTTCTTTTCCCCCGCCAGGAATCGGAACGGGAAGACCATCAGCTTCTCCACCTTCTCCAGCTGGTCCGGGAATTGGTACAGGAAGAGTATCTGCTTCTCCGCTTTCCGCAGCTGGTCCAGGAACCGGTGTGGGAAGTGGTAATGGAATAACCTCTGCTTCACCGCTTTCTTCAGCTGGTCCAGGAACCGGTGTGGGAACCGGTATCGGGAGAACATCTGCCTCAGCTGCGACGACCGCATTGAAAGCAGCTTCAAGCTGTTCGGCGTCTTCCACCGCCCGGTTCGCCTCGAGATGCTCGCCGGGTTCGTGGGTCATCTGATTTAGTTCCCCCATTTCCTGGCTTTCCCCGCTCCGCTCCATCCTTTCGGTTGATTCGGTGCTCTCAAATTCTTCGCCCATTTTTTGCTCCTTCTGGTAAGAAAATAGCTCCCTTCCATACACCAGGCACACAGCTCAAAGGTCTGAGTGCCCTGAATATGGTAGGAAGCTATTGTGGGTGCTTCAGGAAACTTATTGAATGATTACTTACAGCATACAGGATTTTCACCCCGCGCGCAATAGACCCCAGATACTATCATTCCCCTGGTCCCCAATTGGCAATCAGCTCCTGGTTGCGCGCCTGGAAGGTCTTGATCTGTTCCTCGGGCAGCGGGTAGCGGGATTTCGCCATCGAGAGCATCAGCAGGCAGTAGGCCAGGTTGCCCAGATGTTCGGAAGAAATGAACCCCTTGTCTGAGCCGGCTGTCCGGGAGAGATGGGTGAAAGCATACAACCAGGCCGCCCGCACCGCGCTTTTCTCCTCCGGGGCCTTCTCTTTTTCGGCATCGAGCAGCTGCTGGAGCAGTTCAAAGCGCGGCTCAGACACCAGGCTGAAATAACCATACGCGCAGGGGGACGCACAAAAGCGGCAGCCTTTCTTCCGGTGGAGACGGTTCTCTGCCTTTGCCCGCCCAGGCATGGCGAAGATTTTTTCCATTAATACCTTGTAAGCCATAAGCCCCTTTTGGCTCTTGGCAGCTTTTTTGATCGAGCCAGCCAGCTGTTTCACCAGCTTTTCTTCAGGCTCCCGCAGCCCGGAATGGAAAGCAACAATCCGGGCAGCGACATCTTTTTCAATTCCTTTTGGCAGACCAGAGGCCAATGCTTTTGTCTCTGCCAGAAATTCCTTTAATTTATCCGAGGGACAATACGCCAACAGGTAATAGAATGAGATCGCTTTTTTTTGTGCCTGGGCTGAGAACTTCGCTTCCATAGCTCCTCCTGATTTCCGAACAATTATTTGCGTTTAAATACCGGCATCGGCGTATAGAGCACCTGCACCCACGAGGCGGCATCATCCTGAATCCCTGAGACAATCGCCTGCCCGACCTTCAGCCGGGCGATTACTTTCGCCTGGTCCTCAGAGAGCGCCAGGGCGCTGGCCATCGTCTGCCGGTCGTCTGCCGCAACCAGGCGGTGAATGATCTTCAGGTTGGTGTTCTTGATCGCATCCGGCACCAGTTTTGCCGGCACCTGGTCGATGATCCCCATCCCCTGGCCATACGCCCGGATTTCCGCCAAAATATCGGCAAACATCTCTCCCATCTTGGCCTGCGGGTTGGCCGTTCCAGAAACCGCCCCAGGCGCGGCCCGGAGGATCCGGTGAGCTTCTTCAAAGATCGCCAGGTGGCGCAGTTCGCTGGATTCCGGAGACCCCAGGGCTTCGTGCTGGGCCTGGCGGTACTCGTACATAAAGTTCAACAGCAGCCCCATGGTGAGGCATTTATCGGCATCATCCCCCATCTGCGAGAGATTAACCACCACCGGCCGGTCAAATAAATCTGGCCAGGGGGTCGAGAGCTGCTGGTCAAACATCTTGCCTTTCCAGCCCCGCATCAGGCTCCCAATCCGGGTGCGCAGCGCCGCGGTGATATTGGCGGTAATCCGCTCTTCGTATCCCTTCTCGCGCACCAGGTTCGAGATGCGGTTATGCAGCGTTTCCAGGGTGGGCGCCGAGACACCCAGAGGCGGGAGTTCCTCCTCCAGCCAGCCCTGGCTGTCATACAGGTCCACCAGCGCTTCTTCCAGGATCACCGGCAAGATTTCGTACATCGGGAAGCTGGCATTGAAGATCGATTTGAGCCGGTCGAGATGGGGCATGACCTGCGGGGTGGCCCCTTCCAGGCGGACGATCTCGAACGGGTTAAGCTGCAGGTCTGCAATCTCCTGTCCACCCCACTCTTTCCGGCCCGGCATATACACGGCGATTTCCCGGTCATAGGTGCCGGCCTGGTTGTAGGCCAGCGCCAGCTGGACATACTCGTCCTTGGCCGGTTCGACCACCAGGAAGTTCCTGCCGTGCTCCATCAGCGATTGGATCAGGCGGCGGCAGGTGTTTGATTTACCGCTCCCGGTGATCCCGGTGATGAAAACGTGCCTGGTGAGCGAATCAATCTCAATATCGTAGGTCAAGCCCTCGATCGGCTCTCCACCTTCTAAAACAGTGCCAATATTAAAGGCCGCATCGGCCTGTTCGGTACGCGGCGGGTTGAGGCTGAAAAATGCAGTCGGCTGGAGCGGCAGACCCGGCATCTCCCGGATCGGCAGGTTGGCCACCAGGGAAAGCTCGTCGGTGTTCATCGGCGTGGTCAGCCCGGCGAACAGCTCACCCAGCGGGTGGGCGATCAGGCTGTCATTCTCCGCTGAAAACAATTTCAAAGCCGGGTGCTGGTAGGCATCCAGGGAAACCTGCACCTGCCCATCCCAAACCGGGGCAAGGTCGTGGGCGCGGACTGGTTCATAAAAGGTGCTCTCCCCGCTGATTAAAGCCTTCAGCTGTGCCTGCCCCTGAGAGACAGCCTCGTGATTATCGCTGATCAGATACACGCCCACATTCCAACACCCCTTAGATTTTGCGGTCTCAAAACGCGTGGCGGTCTGGTCCAGCAGCCGTTCGCAGGCTTCGGCATGTTTGTTTAAATATTCCTGGCTGAAGGAAAGCGATTCCCCGCTGGTCGTGCCGCTTGCGGATGTCTGCCCACGGGTTGCGCTTGAGGATTGGCTGGTAGATTCCGAGGTTGAGGCAGATGATGATGTGCCAGACGATGGCAGCAGCTGCCCAAACATCCCCAGCATCCCGGAGAGCAGGAAAGGCCCTCCGGCGGCGACCAGCAAAGCGGACAGCCCCCCCAGCCCGACCCCTTTGGCCAGTTTTGATTTCCCGTCAGACTTATCCATTGCAGTCCCCAGCGCGCCTTTACTGGCTGTCTCGCCTGAGGTTTCGCTCTCACTGGTAGAAACACTCTCCGAGGCCGTGGAACTTTCGCTTGTGGATTGAGTCTCGCTGGTCGTCTCAGAAGTGCTCCGGTTGATCGACGATTTGGTAAAGGCATGGACCTGTCCGCTGAGGGTATGGCAGGCATTGACCACATCAGTGACCTGGGTTTCACCCATCGGTTGAGCGACCACCATGTACAGATAAGCCTTGCCGCGCAGGCCGCGCATGAAGCGGTCCAGGGTTTGGGGATAGCCGCCCATTTTGTCAACTGCCTTCTGGGAAGGAATCCCGGTAAAGGCGCGTGCAAAGCGGTAATTACTCAGCGGGACATGCACCTGATCGACAATCCTGGAGTAATCCTCCACCATCTTGACTTTGGTTCCAGGCCAGTTGGCGCTGAGGAACTGACCGAGCTGGTCGGCGAAGAATTTGGGCTGGGTGCCTGCCTCCTGTCCGGCGATCCCGATGTAGATCTTGCTGTGCAGGCCATCACTGCTGATCACGAAGACCAGCTTATAGCGCGGATCGTGGCAGGCTGCCAGGGTGGTCTGGATCGCAGTAAAATACTCAGACGGGCGGTCCTCAACGGCGCGCCCGACCTGCTCGACTTCCATAAATGCGATATCCGGCTGGTCGAAAGTTTTGCTGCCCGCCAGCCGCATCTGACCTTTTTCCAGGACCGGTTCGTTGAGATAATCCCGGCCTAATGCAAATAACAACGCCTTGGATAAGGCATCCCCGGCTTCGGTAAGCATCTCGGGGGTGACAATATTGGGATCAACACCAGGCCCCTGGGGGATAATCTCTGTTCCATCCGACATATTTGTTTCCTTAATCCGCTTGCTTGAGTAGATAAAGATGGTCCCCAAAACGAACCTGGTCGCCATCTTTCAGCACAACTGCTGTCTCTTTTTCCAACCGCTCGCCGTTGACAAAGGTCCCATTGGTGCTGCCGAGGTCTTCGAGGATACAAGCTTCAGCAGAGATCACCATGGTGGCGTGGAAGCGGGAGATTTTTTCAAGATTCAGGTGGATCTGGTTTTTCCTGTCGCGCCCGATCTTGTATTTTTCCCCTTCCGCCAGCTGGTAGACGATCCCGTCTCCTTCGAGCTGGTACTGCTTCCCCTCAACAGGCTGTTCTTTAACCTTTTCTAGCTTTTCTGGGGTGAAATAAAATGTGGGCTGGTAGTCTTCATAAGATTTGCCGTACTCCAACCCGATCCCATAGACCACGATCTCCTCAGGATTGTCCGCCAGGAGCACCTTATCCTGGCCAAAGACAGCCCGCAGGTGATTGACAATCGAAAACAGCTGGGCCCCACCGCCCACCAAGACCACCTGCCCGACCTGGTTTAAGCTGATCCCGATCTTGTTGATCGCCTCGGCGAGAATCCCTTCAAACTGGTCATTTAGATCCCCGGCAATTTTCAGATAGCCGCTTTCATCCAGGGTGATCAGTTTTCGATAAACCTGGTGCTCTTGGTCGATGATTGAGATCATCCGCTGGGGCGGAGAGCCCCCGTTGGCCCCGGAAAGCTGCTGGCGGCTGAGGGATTCTTTCAACCGTTGGGAAAAAGACCGCAGGCTGGAGAGAATATCTGGCTGGGCAAGCACAGATTGGGGAAGCTCTAACTGCTCAGCAATTGAGCCCGCAATGGCAGCATCGTAAGAACCGCCGCCAAAAGGCGCTCCATGACGCCCAATCAGGGCCAACTCGCCGCGACGCGAGTGTGCATAACCAGCGACGATATCGGTGGTGGAGCCACCGACATCGGCGATCAGGGTGACCGCCTTCTGGTCTAAATTCTCTAACAATCCATGACGGTGCAGTGCCAGGATCGCGCCTTCCGGCTCAGCCACAAAGCGGACCTGCTGATGGATTTGTTCAGGCAAACAACTCAAGACTGTCTGGCGGAAATCTTTGAAGATTTCTCCATTCCCCTCGGAACGCCAGTGCACCGGATAAGCGAATGCAAACCAGACACTTGAATTAAATTCCCCGGCGCGCCACTTTTCAGCTTTGATCTGCTCCAGCACCGCGTTGAGCATTAATTTTGTGAAGGATAAGGCCTGCTGGTGGGTGTACCTGGTCTGGTGAGCCTGGGGCGCTTCGATCAAATGGCCCCCAATACACGGCTTGAAGAAGTCTCTTACCCGCCTGCGGGCAATTTCGTTCTCCAATTGTTGACGGGCATTCTCGCCAAAACTTTCTAACTGGTTCCCATCGTCTGAGAGCGCGATCACTGCTGGGAGCTTACGGTCGGAGAAACTGGTCAATGAGGAAATTTGCGGCTCTCCAGATAAGATCGCCTTGCCTTGCTCAAATTGATAAATTGACCGGTATAAGCGCCAGTTGGTGGCTCCACAGTCGAGAGCGAAAAGGGTTTGTTGTTCCTGTGATGGCATCACCTCTCCTTTATCACATTATAGAGATTTTCACATTGGCAGTCAACGCGACTGGTTCTCTGTGAACGAAATGATCGTATCGCTTATCCCAAAAGACCCACCAGCCAGCTGGTGGGTCTTATTGAAAAAGCAAAGAATATCAGCTTACTCGCGCTGATAATGCACACCCAGGGCAATCGGTGCACCTGAGCGTTTCCTGCCGATAAAGACGGCGATGATCGTTAATATATACGGCATCGCCAGGAACAACTGGAAGGGGAGCTGCACACCAACCGCCTGAAGCTGCATCTGCAAGGCGTCAATCAGGCCAAAGAACAAACTGGCCAAAAGGATTTTGCCAGGCTTCCAATCGCCAAAGATCACAATGGCAATCGCCAGCCAGCCTCGCCCGGCAGTGATATCTGCAACAAAAATCCCAACTGAGGCCAGGGTAATAAAAGAGCCAGCCAGGCCTGCCATCATCCCGCCAAATAAAACGGCCATGAAGCGGTAGAGGGTAACATTGATGCCTTTCATGTCAACTGCACGGGGGTTTTCACCGAGCGTACGCAAGATCAACCCACTTTTTGTACGGTAAAGGTAAAAAGCAATCAGCAGCACCATAAAAAATGCGATATAGGATAACGCGTATTGTTGGAAGAAAATTCTACCGATGATTGGAATCTCAGACAGGTAAGGAATATTTACGACTTTGAATGGTGTCAGGGCAGGGATATTTGACCCACCGACATCAGGGAACAATGTGCGGTACAGGTAAAAAGTCAAACCGCTCGCAAAAATGTTTACCGAGAGGCCGCTGACCGTCTGGTCGATATGGAATACGACTGCCAAAACAGCAAAGATCGCGCTGATCAACATGCCAGCGATAGCCGCAGTTAGCACCCCGATCCATAATGATTCTGAATAAAATGCGCCAAGAAAACCAGCAAATGCTCCGGTAAGCATCATCCCTTCAACACTGAGATTAAGTACGCCTGCTCGCTCTGTAACCAATTCGCCCAGCGCGCCGAGCAGTACAATCGTTCCCACCCGGACAGCGGTTGCGAGAATACTCACCATCAGGCTAATCTGAAAAATATCAGCTAACATTCTCAACTCTCCTTACCCGGTATGTAAAAATGGCTTCCGATAGCAGCATCATGATAATGATCAGACCCATGATCAAACTTACCAACGACCTGGGAACATCTGAATAGATTTGCATTGCTGAAGCCCCGTTATGCAAAGCCCCAAAAAAGATTGAGGCAAGGATTACGCCTAATGGTTTCATGCGGCCCAACAGGGCAATTAAAATGCCGGTAAAGCCGAACCCGCTTGAAAAACCGAAGATCAGCTTGTGGTGGATGCCGAGAATTTCAATCCCACCAGCAAGACCGGATATTGCGCCGCTGATCAGCATCACGATCAGTGTAATTCGTTTGATGTTGATCCCTTTGTATCTTGAAGCGGTCGGATTATCGCCGGTTGCCCGAATTTCAAAGCCCAGTTTCATCTTACGCATCAAAAAGAATACAACAATCGCAGTCAATACTGCCAGGACAAAACCGAGATGCAAACGTGTATTAAACAGCAGCGGGAGCCATGCAGTTTCAGGGAATTTGATGGTGTTGTAGTAGTAGCTGCCGGGTTCCTGCCATGCGCCATTTAACAAAAAGGTGGTTAAATACTGCATCACGTAATTAAGCATCACTGTGATGATGATCTCGTTGACATTAAATTTTGCTTTTAAATAACCAGGAATGCTGCCCCAGATTGCTCCGCCGATCATTGATACGATCAATAAAACAGGGATATAAATATATGCCGGCAGCTGTAAATCTGGGAAAGTCAAAAGCACAAAGGTTGCTGCCAGGGCACCGCCATAGAGCTGCCCTTCCTGGCCGATGTTCCAGACCTTCGCGCGGAAGGCAACAACTGTAGCCAGGCCGGTAAGCATGATCGGCGTTGCTTTGATCAGGGTATCAATGATCGCGCTCATGTCTCCAAAAGATCCCTTTGCGATGGCCAGAAGCACCACTTTGGCATCGGCCCCTGAAAGGGAGATCACCCCGGCAGTCACTGCCAGAGAAACAAAAACGGCGACAACAATTGAAAGCGTGCTTAATATAAAGCTCAGTTCTTTACGTTTTTCGATTCTGTAGGAATATTTATTCATCTTGATAATCTTCCCTGACTCCAGCCATCAGCAGGCCAACTTGCTCTCTGCTGACTTCGTCTGTTGCGAATTTACCCATTAACTGGCCGTTATAGATCACGGCAATCCGGTCAGAAATATTGAATATCTCATCCAGATCTTCGGAGATTAACAATATTCCTGCTCCTTTCTTGAGCAGTTCGAGGAAACGCTGGTAAACATAATAGGTAGCATTGATATCAAGCCCCCTGGTCGGTGAGCTGGCGATCAGCGCTTTAACCTCATGTGAAATTTCACGGGCCAGGATTACTTTTTGCAGATTCCCGCCCGAAAGCTGGCTCACTCTTTGATCGGGGCCCATCGTGGCGATACTGAAGTTCTCAATCGCCTCTTCTGAAAACAAATTTACGTTTTTCCAGTTGATGATTGAGTTGTTGCTGTACGGCTTGTTGCCATGGAATCCAAGGATCAGGTTTTCCTGAACGGAGAAATCACTGATCAGTCCCTGCTTTAATCGATCCTGGGGAATGCTGGCTAAACCGATGTTGGAGATTTCAAGTGGAGATAAACCTGTCACCGTACCACCATCGAGGATTACTTCTCCTTGTTCAGCATCGCGTACGCCGACACAGGCATCGAACAACTCGGGCTGCCCGTTTCCGCTGACCCCTGCCAGGCCGACAATTTCACCCTGGTGCACGGTCAGTGAAAAATCGTTTAATCCCCGGGTGCCATTGTCTCTGATCACAGATAACCCTGCAATCTGCAAAACAGGTTTGCCGCGTTCAACTTTTTCTTTATTCACCTTGAAGTCAAAAGCACGGCCAACCAGAAGTTCAGCCAATGAGGATTTAGTGCTGTCGGCAGTCTCGACTGTGGCGACCATCAAGCCTTTGCGCAAAACGGTGACGCGTTGTGAAATGTCCATCACCTCATGCAGCTTGTGCGTGATCAAAATGATCGAGATGCCATCATCTGTCATTTTCCGGATGATCGAGAATAATTTTTCAACTTCTTGCGGGGTTAACAGGGCAGTCGGTTCATCTAGAAGCAAGAGGTCAACCCCGACATACAGGGCTTTGAGGATTTCGATCCATTGCTGTTCGCCGACGGACAATTGAGCTACCGGTAAGCTTAGATCAAAGGTCAAACCGTATTGATCGCATAGCGCTTGAATTTTGCTGGTTTCATGCTGTAAATTCAGGACGGCCCCGGTAGATTCTTCGCCCACGATGATATTCTCCACCGCGTTCATTGGTTCCGCCAGGACGAAGTGCTGGTGTACCATCCCAATCCCTGCACGAATTGCATCTCGAGGGGAAGAAAAAGAAATCTCCTGGCCTTTGAATTCGATCCTCCCGATGTCGGGTCTCGAGGCGCCGTAAATGCACTTGGCAAGGGTAGATTTCCCTGCGCCGTTTTCTCCTAAGATACAATGAACCGTTCCCTTTTCCACCCCAAAGGAAATCTGGTCGTTGGCTACAAAATTCCCGTAGCTTTTCTTTAGATTTTCGATCTCTAAGATGGGGTTTGTGAGGTCTTGAGTCATCTTTGTTTGCCTTTTCAATATTGTTGACACAAAATGGGGCTGTTCAATCATTTACGATAGAACAGCCCCAGATCTAAACCAAGGTTAGTCAGATTCTACAGCATCAAACTTGAGTTCAACTTCAAGTTCGCCGGCTAAAATCTGGGCTAAGGCAGTCTGGTAGGCATCAATTACCTCAGCTGGTAATTCATCTTCAAATTGATAAAGAGGAGCCAATGCAGAACCGCCGTCTTTCATTAAGAAGAAAACCGGTCCATCGGCTGGGGCATCATAAGCAGTGCCATTGACCTGGTTGTCGTACCAGAGTTCAATCATGTAGGCAACTGCCGGGTCCCAGTACATCAGCGGGCTGGTGATGATTGTTTCAGGGGCAAGGTCATGAACGTCAGACTGGTTGCCAAAGGCATAGACGCCTTTATCGCGGGCAGCTTCAAATCCACCATAGCGTTCACTGTAAATCACATCTGCTCCAGCTTCGATCTGGGCCAGGGCGGTTTCTTTGGCTTTTACCGGATCCCACCAGGCTTCAATGTAAGCAGATTTGAATTTAACATCTTCGTTGACAGAGCGAGCACCGGCAACAAAAGCATTCAGCAGGTGGTTTACGCTGGCATAGGGGAAACCAGAAACCATGCCGATTTGATTTGTCTCTGTAACCAGGCCGGCGATAACACCGCTCAAGTATGCGGGTTCATGTGCATAGGCCTGAATCCAATAAGCGTTTCCGCCAACTGCGTGATAGTTAGATGCAGTAACTGGGAAAATCTGGTCTGGGAATTCTGCCCGCAAATTGTCTACTGGATCGGTGCCAGCGGAGGCATCATGCAGCCAGATGATGTCATATTCTCCGGTTACGATCACGTCGCGAATGAATTTTTCATAATCGTCAATCGGAACTTTCTCGAACCACTTGTCTTGGATTTCAAGTCCCATGGGGGTATCTTCTTTAACACGTTGAACGGCCCCAAACATGGCCTGTGCCCAGGGTTCATCTAACGGGCCGGTGAAGAAGAAAGCAATTTTTACCTCGGTGGGTGTTTCTGCAGCAGCTTCTTCTGCTGCGGGTTCTTCTACATTATCTGTCGGTGTGTCCGCGGCTCCCCCGCAGGCTGCTAACAACAAGGCCATCGTCAAAACTAACAAAACCCATATTGTTGATTTTTTCGAAAACATCTAGATCTCCTTATTAATTGGTAAATAAACCATTCAGTTTGTAACCACTAGTTCGCCTGATACCACCTCCTTTTCAAATGAGTTCCTCTTTCTTGAGTCAGACAGAGCTGCTC
>JBDLJU010000089.1:0-11502 GCA_039714215.1 Chloroflexota bacterium
GGCGGTGTTCCCCCAACGTTCTGCATCCTCACCAAATTTATCTGCGTAAAAGCGCACAGCGGCTTCAACAGCAAGCATATGTTTTACCAGGCTGCCGCTTTTGACAAATTCGTTTACGATTGTAAGGGCTTGTTCACGAGTAATCATTTTAGCTCCAATCATTGGTTGTAGGGCAGGTCAGAGACTTCTGGAGGTGAGAGAAATAGGTCTGAAAAAGCGAGGATTGTTGCGAAGGTTTCCCTGGTCTGCCACCAGAGGGTCTGGTGCGGCCAATACACGGTATGCCTGGCGGGGACACCGACAACCTCAATCCCCATTTGTTTGCAGAGCAGCAGGGTGCGTGGTAGATGGAACAACTGGGTGACGACAATTGCCTCTTCAAGTCCAAATACATTCGCTGCCCGGTAACAGGTATCATAAGTGCGCAGGCCGTAATTATCAAGTTGGATCGCCTCTGGAGGGACCCCTTGCTCAATCGCGTAATCACGCATGATCTCTGGCTCGGGGCTTTCCCCGCTCATCACCAGGGTGTTCACCTTACCATTGTTGTACAGCTCAATCCCGGCTTCAATCCTATCTCTCAGAACTGCTGAGGGACGCCCGTTTGGGTGGACTTCCGCAGCAAGGATGATCGCAGTTTCGTAATTGGTTGTATCCTCAACGGTTTCAAATATAGAACTGGATAACAACAGGCTGGCTGCTCTCGGGAGGATCAGCAGGATCATCAGAACAGCAGCAATTTTCAAAACAGGATGGTTTATTCTTTTATTTCTTTTGGGAGACATTGCGACATTTTATCACATTGAGCCGGGAAAAGTTGTTTTGAAATTCTCAATAAAAATTGATAACAAAAAGAACCCAGAGAAGGTCTCTCCGGGTTCTTTGATCTGATAGATTGTTAAATCAATTCGATCGTCGACTTTTAAACAAATCGTTTGCGAATTTCTGCACTGACATAGTCTAGGATTGCCACGGTGACTGCGATGAACCAAACCGCAATCCCTGCAGCTTCGAAATCAGTCTTATTGATCCACTGTGAGAGCAGATAACCGATACCACCACCGCCGACAAAACCAATGATCGTAGACATGCGGATATTGATATCCCAGCGGTAAATCGTGAATGACACAAACGGGGGGATAATCTGGGGAACAACCGCAAAAGCAATCGTCTGCACCCAATTTGCCCCAGTAGCCTGCACGGCCTCAATGGGTCCGGGATCAATCGATTCGATTGACTCAGAATATAGCTTGCCGAGAGCGGCGATAGAATGGATTGAGAGGGCGAGGATACCGGCAAATGGTCCCAGGCCAACAACGAGTACGAAGATAATCGCCCAGATCAGCGGCTCAATCGAACGCACGATGTTCAAGAAAGTGCGCACCAAAAAATAAATCGCCACAGTGACCCACGATCCAGACATCAGGTTACGGGCGGCCAAAAAACTAAAAGGCAGCGCCAGTACAATCCCGAAAGCTGTCGCCATCATGCCGATGAAGATCGTTTCGATGATCTTCTCTACTGCCAGCTTGAGTTCTTCGCTGGCAACTGGCTTGCCGATAGATGCGATTTGTTTGCCAAACACCTCCCAGATTTGCGTTCCTTCTCCTGCGGAGGGAGGCACCAGTCGGTATGGCATCGTGATATCAACTTCGAAAGAGCCATTCTCATCTGGAATCACCCGAAGGATTTTTCCTTCCACCCGGTGGTTGAATTCGACCTTAAGGGGGTCGTTCCACACAATGGTAACTTCTTCACCGGGAGTGAAATTGCCACCAACTAGCGTTAATTCTGATCCTAAGGTACCATCGATCTCTGCAAGGTTACCGCAGTCGGGCGTGGAGAGGATATATGGTTCACCTTCGCTGCTATCGATGTCTTCCAGCGTTTCACCTGAGCATGGAACCTGAATCCTGAAACCAGGCCGATGATATTCCATTGGGGTGGTTGTCGCCTTTGCCCACGGCCAAGCGACTTCGGACATCATTCCTTTTGCTTGACTAAGTTCAGAAAAGAATTTGTAGGCATCAACCTCGCCAACCTGCCACCCGATTCCAAAGAATACCATGATTAGAATAAAGAATAGACCAACTGCTCTCCCTTGCGGGCGTTTCGCCTGTTTGTAAGCGTCGCTAATAATCCAGATCCACAAAATGAGAGTAGCAATTAGCAAAACGAGCAGAATCGGTTCTAAACGGATAGCCTTCTTGAAAATATCGACAAAGCCCACATCTCGGCGAGCAGTTTGGGTGAATCGCCATATAAGTAAGCCAGCGCTGGTGAAAAAACCCAGTGCAAGCACCAGGCCGCGCTGTACCGCGCGGGAAAGGGCTTGCCCGAGTCCGGGGATGACCGCTGAGAGGATTGCTGCCAGAAAAGGGGAAACCAGGCTGGGTTTAATTTCTTTTTGAGTATCGATTTTTCTCTTGTCGCTATTCATTACTGGTTTCCTCCGGTCCCGAGTTCACCTTCAAGTCCGCCAACACGGACAGCTTCTTCGCCATAAATGTCCTTGAACTCTCTGTCGGTCATTGCACGGATCTCTTTGCGAGAACCTTTGTATACCACTTCACCATCCTTGAGTCCAACGACCTGCGTAGAATACTGCTGTACCAGGTCCAGGTAATGGAGGCTGCAGAGAATGGTCATGTTGTCTTCTTGGTTGAGCTTCTCCAGATACTGCAGGATCGAGTGGGCCAGCACAGGGTCCAGGCTGGCAACCGGTTCATCAGCCAGGATCATTTCTGGTTCCTGCATCAAGGCTCGAGCAATCCCAACGCGCTGCTGCTGCCCCCCGCTGAGTTCGTCTGCCCGTTTATGTGCCTGGTCTTCAATATTTAACCTTTCTAATGAATCCCAGGCTGCTTGTTTATCCTCTTGTGAGAATTGGCCTAATACACTTCTCAATGATGGGGTATAGCCCAATCGCCCTGAGAGCACATTGTTCATCACGCTAGAGCGCTTGACCAGGTTGAAGTGTTGAAAGACCATCCCGATTTTTCGGCGGGCCATTCTCAGATCGCTACCTTCTAATTTTGCCAGGTCCTGCCCATTCCACAGGATTTCCCCTTCAGTGGGATCGATCAGGCGGTTGATGCATCTCAGCAGGGTGGATTTCCCTGAACCACTCAAACCGATCACCACCAGAAATTCGCCTTCAGGTACCTTAAAGCTGACATCCTTAAGGGCAACGGTTCCATCATCGTAGACCTTGGTCAGGTTCCGGATCTCTAGCATATTGTGTCTCCTTAACAAACTAATAAAAGGGAGGGAACGGAGTCGCTCCCTCCCTTTTTATTTTTCTAACTAACTATCCCGTTTACTCAACAATGCTGCTGATATCAAAGCCGCTGGCTTCAAGAACCTGGAGGAAGGGATCATAGAAAGAGTTGTCTTTTTCTACGAGGCCATCCCAGGAGTATGCATTGCTGAGAGCTTCTGCACCAGCCTCTGAATCGGCAACGCTGATCAGAGCGGGGTTAAGTTGGTCGCGTAGTTCCTGCGGGAAATCTGCATTGTACTGCACGCCGTCATTGGGGATATCAGCAGAGATTCCGATGACCAATACATCGTCCATCACTGTCGGGAATTCATCCTCAACAGAGCCGCGGGCATCCACATAGGAAGCGCCAACCTGGCACTGACCGTCGAGGATACCGATGACTACCAGGTCGTGGCCGCCAGCATCAACAACACCAGCCAATCCTTCGTCAGGATCTACGCCAGCTGCACGCATTTCGAGTGAAGGGATGATCCAGGAGCTTGTGCTGAATTCATCGGCACGGCAAAAAGTCTTTCCGGCAAAGTCGGCGATTGTTTCAACGCCAGCGTCTGCAGCGGCAAGCAATTGGCCGTTGTAGAACGGGCTGCCATAGCGATTGGCTACGAGTTCAACTTCCACACATCCGCGCTGCATTGCTACCACCGTTGAGAAGGTGTTCAGAGCGCCCATGTGTGCTTCACCTGCGCATAACGCTTCGATTGCCGCTGCATTTGAGGTGGCAACCTTGGGTTCAATAATCAACCCGGTCTCATCAAAGACCATGTCGGTGAAATCTGTGAAGCCAGCCAGTACGCCTTCGGCCTCAGAGGATGGTACCAGTACCCAGATAATCGGGTTTCCTTCGGTGCCCAGTTCAGCCCCACCGCATGCACTAAGTGCAAGGGCAAGAAGTCCAACGAGAGCAATTACTAACAACATTTTCTTGTGCTTCATTTCTTCTCCTTATATTTGAATGGTTTGGCATATTTAATGCCTCATATATAACCTATAATATCGTGTAATTTGACTCCTATCAAGGATTATTTCTTAAAATTTCCGAATATCGCAGCTTGATTTGCTCCTTAAGGGAGGTTACAATCCACAAATGTCACAGAACAAACCTTACCTCCAGGCCCTAGACTACTTGTATTCCTTCATGGATTTTAGTCTAACCCACCAGGAACAGATCGCTCCAGAAAGGTTTGAACTTGAGCGGATGGTGATCTTGCTGGAGAAATTAGGCAGCCCGCACAAATCTTACGAAACCATCCACATTGCCGGGACCAAGGGTAAAGGCTCGGTTGCCGCCCACTGCGAAGCAGCTTTGCGTAAGGGCGGGTACACCACCGGCTTGTATACCTCACCTCATCTCACTGACTTCCGGGAGCGCATCCAGCTAAATGGGGAGTTAATTCCTGAGAGTGAATTTGTCCGCCTTGTGGAAAAACTTAAACCAGTTGTGGAAACCATTCCTGGTTTGACCTCTTACGAACTGCAAACCGCATTGGCAATGCTCTTTTTCGCCGAAGCTCAAGTGCAGGTTGCCGTACTGGAGGTGGGGATGGGCGGAAGGTTGGATTCGACCAATGTGGTCATCCCGCTGGTTTCTGTGATCAGCTCTATCTCTTACGACCACACTTTCATTTTAGGTGAAACCCTCACCGAAATTGCTGGGGAAAAAGGGGGGATCATCAAACCGGGCATCCCGGTTGTGTCTGCCCCCCAGGATCCTGAAGCGCTCCAGGTATTAAAGAAGATTACGGAAGATAATGCTGCAGAATTAATTTTGGTAGGCGATGATTGGAAGTTTAAGTCTGTCTCCCATGACCTGGAAGGGCAGGTTTTTGAGGTTCAACACGGTGGAAAAACATCTCAGTATAAAACCCGCCTGTTGGGCTCGCATCAACTTGAAAACGCGGTGACTGCCTTGGTGGCTTTGAAAACCGCCAGATTATCTGGGCTGGCAATCGAAGATCAGGCGATTAAGGGAGGATTTGAGCAGGTCAGCTGGCCTGGCCGCTTCGAAGTAGTTGCCCAACAGCCGGCAGTGGTCTTCGATGGCGCGCACAATCGAGATTCAGCCCAACGGCTGATGGAAACAGTAACCGAATATTTCCCTGATTCCCCGGTGAGCCTGGTGTTTGGTGCGATGGAGGACAAAGATATCCCAGGGATGTTCGCTGAACTGCTGCCTGGCTGCTCCCATTTAATCCTGTCAGCTGCTAATCATCCCCGAGCAGCAAAGCCAACTGCGTTGGCAGAGCTTGCTGCGACGTATACAATTCCCGTCGAAATAGTTGAGAACCAAGAGCAGGTAATTCCTCGAACTCTTGTCCTGACTGGCAAGGATGGAGTTGTGCTGTTTACCGGAAGCTTATCCGTAGTAGGTGATTTTCGATCACTTTGGTACCAAAAATTGAATGAAGATGGGTATAATTGATTTTAACTTTTAATGGAGAGTAAATTTAAATGAGCGATCAAGATTGGTACTCTCGGGTTGAAGGCGCTTTAGATACAGATGAACTGCATCAGCGCGCCGAGGGCCTTGAGACGATCCCCGACATAAAACCCCAAGAAGACGGCACAATTTTGTGTCCCGTGCTTCCCCTGCGAGAGGTGATTGTCTTCCCACACATGGTTGTTCCGCTCCCCGTTGGCCGCGCAACCACACTCCTTGCTATTGAAGCTGCCAATGCTCAAAAGCAGATCATGGTCGCTTTACCCCAGATTAATCCACGCAAACAGGATCTGGAAAAAGGAGATTTTTTACCTGTGGGCGTTTCCGTTGCGATCAGTGATGTGTTTTCAACCGAACACAGCGACAAACTGGTGATGGTGCAAGGCCGGCAGCGGGTAGAGATCCTTGGTTTCCAGCAGGAAGGACCAGTGCTATGCGTCAGAGGGCGTTTGATTAATGAAACTGCACGCCCGAGTCAAGAACAAGCTGCCAGGATGCGCAGCCTGACCCGTTCTTTTGAGAAGTACGCTCAAATTACTGGGGGTATCCCAGAGGAAGCCCTTGATTATTTGGTGGATATTGACCGCCCAGGCTGGCTGGCAGACATGATGGCCAACTCGTTTTCGGTGCACTTGGAAGACCGCCATGCCCTGCTGTTAGACCTTGATGCCACTTCCCGGCTTGAGCAAGTTTCAGAATTGTTATCCCAAGAAATTGGCGTGCTTGAACTCGAAGAAGAGATCCATGCCAAAGTGCAGGATGAGGTTGATCGCGGGCAGCGCGAGAATTACCTGCGAGAGCAAATGCGAGTCATTCAACGCGAGCTGGGTGAATCCGATCCATGGAGCAAAGAATTGCAGGAGCTGCATGCCAAAATCAAGGCAGCCAAACTGCCGGAAGAGGCTGAAGCCGCGGCATTAAAAGATTTTGAGCGTCTTTACCAGATGCCGCCGATGTCACCCGAAGTTGGGGTGATCCGCACCTATCTTGAATGGCTCTTGGATATCCCCTGGCATAATGCTACCGAAGATAACCTCGATGTCAGCAATGCTGCTGAAGTTCTTGAGAAAAATCATTATGGTCTTGAAAAAGCAAAAGACCGCATTCTGGAATTCATCGCGGTGAAAAGTTTGAAACCCAAACGAGACCGCCAACCGATTTTGTGTTTCATCGGTCCGCCTGGGACAGGCAAAACATCCCTTGGCCGCTCGATCGCTGACGCACTAAACCGCGAATTTGTCCGTCTCTCCCTAGGCGGGGTCCGTGATGAAGCAGAAATGCGCGGCCACCGGCGGACGTATATTGGAGCGCTTCCCGGACGGATTATTCAAACGATGAAGCGGGCCGCAACGATCAATCCTTTGTTCATGTTGGACGAGATTGATAAGTTGGGTATCGGTTTCCGCGGTGACCCGGCTGCGGCGCTGTTAGAGGTCTTAGATCCCGAGCAGAACCACGCTTTCTCTGACCATTATTTGGAAATCCCTTACGATCTTTCCAAGGTGACTTTTATTACAACGGCAAATACCCGTGAGGATATCCCCTGGGCATTGCTCGACCGGATGGAAGTGATTGAATTCCCGGGTTATGTAGAAGACGACAAAATCCAGATTGCCAAGAAATTCCTGATTAAACGCCAGTTAGAAGAAGCTGGTCTCGAGGATGAACTCCAATTTACCGAAAAGGTGATCTTGAAAATAATCCAGGAGTACACCTACGAAGCGGGAGTACGCAATTTAGAGCGCGAGATCGGACGGGTATGCCGAAAAATTGCCCGCTTGAAAGCTGAGGAAAAAAATTACCCATCTCGGGTTAATCCTTCTTCCCTGGCGAAGTATCTCGGTCCCCCAGAATACAATCGCGCTGAAACTGAAACTGAAGATGAGGTTGGGGTCGCTACCAGCATCGCCTGGACAATGGCTGGCGGAGACATCATGCCTGTTGAGGTTGCACTCACTGAAGGGAAAGGCAACATGCAGATCACCGGGCAAATTGGTGATGTGATGCAGGAATCCGCTCAAGCAGCTTTAACTTTCCTTAAATCTAAAGCCGAATCCTTTGGGGTTGAATCAGTTTCTTTCGAAGAGATTGATGTGCATGTCCATGTCCCTGAAGGTGCAATACCTAAAGACGGGCCAAGTGCCGGGGTGACGATTGCCACGGCGATCATTTCCGCTTTTACGGGACGAAAAGTCCGTAAAGATGTCGGTATGACTGGTGAAATCACCCTGCGGGGCAAGGTGCTCCCGATTGGGGGTGTTCGAAATAAGGTGTTGGCTGCCCACCGAGCAGGGTTAAAGACAGTGATCCTCCCAGCAAAAAATGAAAAAGACCTCGTTGATGTCCCTAAAAAGGTTAAATCTGCTTTAGAGCTGATCTTTGTCAAACACATCGACGATGTATTGAGCACAGCCTTGCTACCAGCGGAGAAGAAACTAGCTAAAGTCAAATCTGCCGCAGCGGTGAAAACCAAGAAATCAAAGCCGGTTCAACCCAGCGTTTAGCTTTTTAGAATTTCTAGAATAATTACAGAGCGGACTGCAATAGGTCTGCTCTTTTTTAACTCTGAACTTATTACAAACAGAGGAGGTTGTATCTTTATTTATGGGGAGAGATTCGAAAAACTAGTTTTTTTAATAGCCCTGATGCTGCCGTAATAAAAAAAATCGGACTGGAGGGAAGCCAGCCCGATCGTTGGTTCAAGAGGGGGGAGGAGTCTTCGCTAGAGGAAACCATTAATAACCGTTTACGAAAAACCCTTCTCTTGAATCAACCAGGAGAGTAAAAACCACCTAAAGTATACCATATTTATCCGATTAATCCAAATTAAATTTAGCGGTTTTAATAAATATTTTAAAAAACAGCCAGGATGCTCAACATCCTGGCTGTTGGTAAATTTAACGAAGCTTAATTTTCAGTTGGATCTTCTGGCTGCTGCAGCGTGCGAATCCCGTTTCGCACCTGAGTGACGACTCTTTCCATCTCAATCTCAAGGTTGGTCAATGTTTCCAAGACGTATTGATCGGCTTCACGGCGGGTGGCTTCAGCGTCAAGATGCGATTGCTCGATAATCTGGTCAGCACGTACTTGCGCGGCTTCGACGATCGTATCTCGTTCTAGAAGACCCTCGCTCTTTTCTTTAGCAATATTAACCGTGCGCTTGGCCTGTTCTTGTGCCTGGGCCAGCGTTCGGTCTCGTTCTGCCAGCAATTTTTCTGCCAGCTTGACTTGCTCTGGGATTGCCACCCGCATCTGGTCGATGATATCCAGCATGCGATCTTCGTCCACCACCACATTATTGGTCAGTGGAATCGGGCGGCTCTCGTTAAACAACTCTTCTAATCTGTCTACTAAATGCAATATATCCATAATACCCTCACAGGTATGGGTTTCGTTATATGTTGCAAGATTTAAGCCTACAAGGAAAAGTTAATTTCGTCAACTTCTCTCCGGTTTGAACTTAACACTTTACCTCAATCTCGGAGAGCGTTCGTGGCAAAGCTTTCGCCATTTTCGCTCTCTAAAAATTTCTTGTCCAATGCCTGGCGGACATGGTCTGGGACCATGCTGCTGACATTTCCACCCAGGGAGGCAATTTCTCTCACAGTCGTGGAGGAAAGGAAGGTGTGTTCCTTGCTGGTAATTAGTGCCATGGTCTCAATTGCTGGGGCGAGCTCTGCATTTGCCAGGGCAAGCCGGAATTCGTATTCAAAGTCTGAGAACACGCGGAGTCCGCGGACAATAACCTGGGCATCGATCTCTTTGGCAAAATCCACCGTTAAACCAGCGTAGCCAACCACCTTGATTTTCGGTGTTGCTTTGAATGTTTCTTTAACCAAAGCCATGCGCTCCTCTGGAAGGAACAGCAAGGATTTCAGCGGTCTTTCGTATACTGCGACAACAACTTCATCAAAAAGTTTTGTGCTTCGATTGGCAATATCGATATGACCATTATGGATTGGATCAAAGGTTGCGGGAAATAGGGCACGGATCATCAGCTGATATCTCCTTCCTCCCCTGACCAGCGTTGTTTAACAGCAGTGCGCATCGCCTCGTGTTCGTGGGCAGCTAGATCAGGGTCTTTTTCAACGACTTCGTGGGCATGCTTGCGCGCTTTTTCGATCAGCTGCAGGTCGGTGAGAGAAGCCATTTGCAGCTCGGCAAAACCTGCCTGACGGGTACCGAGAAACTGTCCCGGCCCGCGCTGTTCCAGATCTTTTTCGGCCAAGATAAAACCGTCGTTGGTTTCAGACATCACCTTTAAGCGCTCGTTCTCAATACCTTCTTCGGTTTCAGGGACAAGGATCGCGTAGGATTGCTCTGCGCCGCGCCCCACCCGGCCGCGCAGCTGGTGCAGTTGGGCTAAACCGAATCGGTTGGCCCCTTCGATCAGCATCACCGTTGCATTTGGTACGTCTAGTCCTACTTCAACGACTGTCGTGGAGACAAGGATATCGATCTCTTTATCGCGGAACTGGGCCATCACTGCTTCTTTTTCTTCTGCCTTCAAGCGGCCGTGCATTAAGCCAACTTTCAAATGTGGGAAGATTTCGTCCTTTATCCGTTGGTGTTCTTCTACGGCGGCTTTTGAATTCAGCTTTTCACTTTCCTCGACGAGAGGATAAATGATAAACGCCTGTCGTCCAGCTTTGATTTCTTTGCGGATCAGACCATAGGCACGTTCGCGTTCCCGGGGAAACAGCAGGTAGGTGCTGACCGGCTCTCTGCCGGGGGGCATTTCATCCATCACCGTCAGGTCGAGATCGCCGTAGACAGTCAAGGCCAGCGAGCGCGGGATTGGTGTGGCAGTCATTACCATCAAGTGGGGGTTTTCACCTTTGGCACGTAGTTTTGAGCGCTGCTTGACCCCAAACCGGTGCTGTTCATCAATCACTGCAAGCTGCAGCTTGTGGAAGACAACCGGGTCTTCAAGCAGTGCGTGGGTGCCGATTATGATTTTAATCTCTCCGCTTTCCAACGCGGCTTTAATATCGTTCTTCTCCGCTTCAGGGGTTGCCCCAACCAGCAGGCGGATTTGCTCAGGGGTAATTACCCCGTTCTCCCCAGCGAGCAGTTTTGTGAAGCTGGCATAATGCTGTTCGGCGAGAATGCTGGTGGGTGCCAAGATCGCGACCTGTGCGCCATTTTCGATCACTATAGCTGCACCGAGAGCTGCAATCACAGTTTTCCCAGAACCGACATCACCCTGCAGCAAGCGGTTCATCGGATGCCCGCTGGATAGGTCGGCTCGCAGGTCATCGAGTGCTTTCTGCTGTGCGCCTGTGAGCTGATAAGGGAGTTTACCAAGCTGAGCATCGAGCCAGGTTTGCTCGACGGTAAATTTTTGACTGGTAAGTTCTGCCCAGTTTCGTTTATGCTGCAGTACACCGATCTGCAGATACAAAATTTCATCAAATGCCAGCCGGTGTTGGGCGGCTTTCAGATCTGCCCATGAATCTGGGAAATGGTTTTGAAGCAGTGCTTCTGGGAGATCCATCAGTCTGGCGGATTCCTGAAGAGATTTTGGCAGCGGGTCTTGCACACGTAACGCCCAATAATTGACCACTTTGTCCATCTGGCCGCGCAGCCAGCGTTGGGTGAGCTTGGCGGTCAGTGGGTAAACCGGGACGATCCGGTTGGTGTGCAGGTTCTTTTCATCAAGCAGTTCCCATTCTGGGCTGTTCATCCCCAGGCGGCCGAGGTATTGGTCAATTTTTCCAGAGAGTACCACCTGGGTGCCTTCAGAAAGTGATTTTGAGAGCCAGGGTTGATTGAACCAGCT
>JBDLJU010000090.1:0-11477 GCA_039714215.1 Chloroflexota bacterium
CGAAGACCAAGGCGAAAACAAAGCCGAAAACAAAGTCCAAAACAGAAAAGAAAACCGATCAGGCGCCTGCAGAAGACCGCGCAGAATAGGCTGCGGATGACAACCAAATCCCCGCGAGCTGGCGGCTAAAACCGCCAGCTTGGGCTCTCCCACTGACGTGCAAAACCACAGCAGTAGAATTGAAATAAGTGGATCGGCGAGCCAACTTTAATAAACCAAAATGACGTGTTCAAACGTGATATACTCAAGATGGTAGTTTTTCCAAAAATATCAGAATTGATAGGCAAAAGGAGCAACGAATCATCAGGAGCAGGGTTATCACCTTTGAATGGTAGCCCTTCCGGTGAAGGTGAATTATGGTGCTGAATCTAAACGACGAGGATGCACTCGCCCGAGCTGCAGGAGGGGACAAAGAGGCTTTCGGCGTGTTGTATGACCGCTATCTAGGCCGCATTTACAATTATATATATTACCGCACAGGCAACCAGCACGATGCTGAGGATCTCACGGCCAGAGTGTTCACCCGGGCGATGAAGCACATCACCAACTATCAGGACCGGGGAGTGCCGATCTCAGCCTGGCTGTATCGGATAGCGCATAACCTGGTGGCAAACTGGCACCGAGATAACAGCCGGCGGCAGGAAGTAGGGCTCGATGAGACCTATCAGATGCCAGCCAACCAAGAGCTGCCCGAAGCAGTGCTGCTCAGAACCGAGCAGGAAGATTTTCTGCTCAGCCTGGTGAGTGGTCTTCCCGAAGACCGGCAGCAGTTGTTGATCTTGAAGTTTGTCGATCACATGTCGAATTCAGAGATCGGGGAAATCATGGGCCGTACTGAAGGGGCGATCAAAAGCCTCTACCACCGGACACTCTTGTCTTTGCGGGATGAAGTAAAAAATCTGGGTATCGATATTTCCATGCTTAATGGAAAATAACATCCCGGTTAGAGAATTCGGTATGGTACCGGAAAGGTAGGTACAAGATGAAACTTGAATGGCCTTGGAAGTCGACAAAGATCACAGTAGAAAAAGACCTCCAGACCCTCGAAAACCAACTGGATGCAGTGCTGCTCCCGGTTGAAATTAATCCGAACTTTGCCAAGAACCTGCGCAAGCAGCTGGTTGGTAAACAAAAACGGAGCATTTTCAACTGGCAGTCCCCCAAGGTGCGCACTGGATTATTGGTCGCCGGTGGTGTGGTTAGCTTCTTTGCAATGTTGATTACCGGGATTCGGGTGATTAGTGTTTTTATCGCCACCCGCAGTCTTGGCATGGGGCATAAAAAACCCGCTCGAGCATAAATAGTTCAAGAATTATCAAACGAAACCTGCCTGGGCATCCGCTCAGGCAGGTTTTTTTAATTCAAAATATACGAGTAGGGGAGGGTTTAGAAACCCTCCCCTTGTATTTCAAACGAGTGTTAAATTAATCTTTTTCCGGGCTCAGCGTTTCCCCCAACAATTCCTCCACCAGCCAGTGTGCCTCGGCAATCAAATCGACCTCTGCCAGCGGGTAGTAGGAATCCTCGTCCTCGGAATCTTTCACCACCCGCAGGATCAGGTGCTCAAGCACTTCAGCCACTTTGTCAGGCAGGTCCGGCAGGGTGGCATAGTATTTGATGTTGTCGAGGGCGTTGTTGGTCACCGGGTGACCGCCTTGCGCTGCAAGGTGCGCCTGGATTGCCCAGCCGGCCGCCCGGCGGGCGCACACCCGGGCACGCCCCAGGTTGCCGCCAGCCTCTGCGCGGTAGGCGCTGGTTAATTCATTGGTGATCGTTTGTAGATTTTGTTGGTCAGTCATGGGGGTATTATACAACCAGATTTACCTGCCAGAATGGTAATGTCAAGAAATCAATCCATATAAAGCAATAAAAATGGTTAACATGGGATGAAATTATCCATTGAATTGCTGATCTCGCAGAGCGCTAAATAAAATCATTACGTCGAAACCTGGACCTTCTCATTGTGAAGTCAGTAATATTTATGATTGACATTCGTTTATAAATCATTATACTTAGGGGTATCAGTTAACAAAAAATTCCTTCACAAAAATATTTAGACTTAAAAAGAATTTATGAGAAAAATTCGAGGGTTAATTTTTCTATTGGTGGTATTTAGCTCCACAATCATCGTGGGTGCTTCTGATTTCTCAGCTGTAGAGGCAGGGGATCAGATTTTGAGGTTAACAGATGCTCAAGAGACCTACCGGCTTAAACCGCATCTGGAAGTTTTTGCGGACGAAAGTGGGGAAATCAGTTTTGAACAGATCAGCGGGGGTAAGTTTGAAGATCAATTTGTTCCTGCTGAAGAAATCGACTTATCAAATCTATCTGCCGTTTATTGGATGCAGGTGGAAATCGAAAACCAGGCACCCGAATTCGTGGATTGGCTGGTGGTTTTTGACCAGTATCGGGTCAACCAGATTTCCGCCTACTTACCGGAAAAAGACAGCGGGGGCTATCGCGCAGTACACACCGGGAACACTTTCCCCTATTCGTCACGAGATATCGATTACCGCTTGTATGTGTTTAAATTAGGCTTGGAGATCGGTGAAAGTTCGGTTGTCTACTTCCGGCTCAGCGATATGGGGGGCGTTTCGATTGAACCGTTTGAAATCCAATCCTTAGAGCAGTTCACTCAAAACGCGCTCAGGGAACAGTTTTGGACCGGGGCATATTATTTCGTGATCCTCACGATCCTGGTCTACAATGTGTTTTTTATCTTCTCCCTGCGAGACAAGGCGACCTTTAGTTTTGTGCTCTTCTTACTGGCGGTCATTTTTACTTCGCTGTCTGCGGATGGGATCGGCCACCAGGTGATCTGGCAGAATTGGGTGCAGCTTGCAGAGTTTTCAACGATTATCTCAATCCTCATGTTTGTGGCCGCGTTGATCAATTACTCGATCGTTGAACTGGAAACCAGGCTGTATTTTCCCGGGTTATACCGCGCCTCCAGAGCGGTAGTGCTTGGTTTTGTCTTGCTGATTCTTGTGCGAATATTTACCCGAATACCCCAGGAAATATTTACCCCGATTTTTGCCGTTTTTCTGATCAGCGGATTTTTGCTGCCGATTATCCTGGCATTAAGAACATTAAAAGTAAAACGCAGGCGATCTCTTATCTTCTTATCTGCTTTTGTAGTCTACCTGGCAGCGGTGATCTTCATGGCGGTTATTGCCTTGATTGACTCACCGGCTCCTGACAGCCTGAATCTGACAAGATTTGCCTTTGTCTGGTTGCTGTTTGTGTTTACCAGCACTGCAAATACGCGGATCGGTTCGCTGCGGCGGGAGCGTGAGCAGTCGCAGGAATCCCTGCTGTTGGAAAAACAGGAAGCTCTCCATCTGCAGACTGAGCTGACCGCAGAAATTTCCCTGGCTCGGGAAGAATTGGAAGCGCGCGTGCAGGAAAGGACAATCGAGCTGAGGGAAAGCAACCAGGAGTTGGAATCTTTCTCTTACTCAGTTTCCCACGACTTGCGCGCCCCACTGCGCTCAATTAAAGGCTTCACCGATATTATTCTAGAAGAGTATGGAAAAGACCTGCCTGAAGGGATTGGGGATTACTTTTCCAGGATCGTTCAATCCGTTGCACATATGGATGAATTAATTAAGGACTTACTCGCCCTTTCAAAACTCTCGAGAGAAAAATTGCAAACCTCCCAGGTGAATTTAAGTGCAATTGCCGATCATATTCTGACAGCGATGAAGAACAGCAACCCTGAGATTGAAACGGAGCTTTCAATCTCGCCTGATATTCAATTTGAATGCGATCCGCACCTCATCAGGATTGCCTTACAGAACATCTTCGAAAACTCGTGGAAGTTCTCGGTGCCCACAGGAAAGGTTGAGATAACCTTTGGTATCAAGGAAGCAGACGGAAACCAGGTGTATTTTATCCGGGATCAGGGGATCGGGTTCAAACTGGACGATCCCGAAAAAGTGTTTGATGTCTTTCAACGCTTCCATACTGATATTCCAGGAACAGGGATTGGGCTGGCGATTGTTCAGCGGATTTTTGAGAAGCATGGTGGTGAAGTCTGGGCAGAAAGTGAGGCGGGAAAAGGGACCACGATCTACTTCAGCAACGGAGCGACGCCTGCATCTTAAGCCAGCGTTTTTAATCCCGGGTCCTCTTTAAGGGGTGGATCACCAATATTGAGGTGAACACCGCCAATCCTCACCTGTCATCGAACTTAACATCGGGAGCATTCATGCGCGTCACACTGGTAGAATCGATTTTTAGACTTGGATGAGATAGAGGATGTTGGCTCAATGATTACAGCCACCAAATACTACTCCATCGCAGGGATGCGCGTGGCGGTCGATGAGGGCACGCTCTACTACCTCGCCAGTGACCCCATGTTATTAAATCTAGAGATCGAAGCGAAGCTTCGATTAAATAAAAACTGGTGTTTTTCCCAGTTTTGATCAGCCAGCCTGGTGATTTTCTTTCCATCGGAGAAAATCTTCTTAATGCAAGTGATTTTAGAAATCCAGCTCATTGGAATGTTCAAGGAAAACAATTTTATCCTGAGGAGTTAATTTCTATTGCAGATAACATTCCCTTTCCTCAAATAGATTCAATTACAGTTCCAATGGAGCCGATGACTAAAGACCCACTAAATCCCTTATTCTATATCCCAAAGAATAGTTACTTTGATTATACTAATCGAGGGATAATTGGTCCACATGATATTTCTGTTCTAGATTTTAATCCAGGAAATTAAAGGAGAAATGATGATTTTTCAAAATTTTCCAATACTCGATTTATTGATCCGACCTAGACAAACTTGTAGGCGATTATTAGATTTGAAAAAATACCCAAAAAAAATTCCTATAGCCATTTTAATTGGTTTAGAATTTGGATTTATCATGACAGCAAATGTGTTGGACGGTGGGTTTTTAATAACATTAATTAATCATTTTTTATTAGGTGTGTTTGCTTATTTGTTTTGGATCATACTGATGAAAAATGTATATTATTTTACTGCTAAAAATTTTGGAGGGCTTGGAAAAAAGAACGAAATTGAGGCAATAACTATTTGGTCCTTTGGTATTGATATTGCTATTATTATCCCAAGTTTACTTTTTTTCCTCATTTTTGCTTTAGGTGATTTGAATATTGTGCCCCTATTTCAAGGTGAAATTTCTCATTTTTCCACATTGGCGTATATATTATTAAATTTCTTTGCACGTCTCTATAATACATTCTTACTAGTAGTTTTTCTTTCAGAAACAAATAATTTATCCATTATTAAAAGCATATTGATCCATATACTGTCAACGATTTTTCTGATAATTTTGGTGTTCTTGATTGTTCCTCTAGTTTCATATTTAATGGAATTCATCCAATTATTATAGTAAGCAAGGATCGGTAGGTTAGGGTCTTATAAAGTGAGGCAAGTGATGGGTAAAAATTTTCCCTCGTTTCCACTCCAGTGTGGGAACGAAAGGAAATATCAGCTTAGAAATTTCAACGAGGGCAAGCTGGAGAAGAGCGGTTCTTGCTCTTCTCCTGAATCAGTGGTCAGCACTGATCGGGGAGATGGTCTGGGGTGGGGATTGAATTACATCGAACAACTTAATGTAACACTTACATTAACTTACTCGACTATGGGGCACGCTGGTATTCACCCACGCTGGAACCGGTTCTCATCCGTGATTAATTCGCTGATTTTGTATAATTCAAAGAGGACATTTTAACTTTGCTCAAATAGGGCTTTACTACTTTGCTCTAACACGCCAATCCCCACCTTGACGGTTTGACCGGTTGTGGCTTAAAATAGCCTGTGCGTTAGGGCGTCTCCCGCAGGGAGGCGGTTTTTTGATCGAAGCAGAGCTTCGATTCGGAAATTGATCGGCTCGCCGATCAATTTCGTTTTGAGTGTTGTCTGCTCAGCCCGGCGCAAATAAAATTTATCTGAGGAGCGAGGGTAACCAGCGCCCGCTGGTGAGAGGCGTTCCGAGGGAAGGATCCTATGGATAGAATCGTATTTAAAGCAGAAAACCGAAAGATAGTCGGGAAGAAAGTAAAGAATTTACGCCTTGAGGGCAAGCTTCCCGCAGTCCTCTACGGCAAGAATCAGGAACCAATTCCGATCTTGCTCAATCACAAAGAAGCCACCCGTATACTGCGGGATGTCTCCCGAGCCAGTATTTTGACGATTGACGTCGAAGGCAAAGAATTCACCGCCCTGGTGCGTGACCGCCAGCGTGATGTGATCAGCGCCGAATACATCCACATCGATTTCCTGGCGATCTCGATGACCGAAACCGTCCGCACTCAGGTGAACGTCTTCTTGACTGGTGTCTCCCCGGCAGTGGAAGAATTCATGGCGGTGGTGATGACTGGTACGACCAGCATCGAAGTCGAAGCGCTGCCGACCGACCTGCCCGACTCAATCTCGCTGGATATTTCTGTGCTTGAGAATGTCGGTGATACCATCCTGGTGCGTGATCTGGAACTGCCCAAAGGCGTTTCCTGCCTCAACGAGCCGGATGAGATGCTTGTGGTTATCGCTTCCCAGGCTGCCGAGGAAGTTATCGAAGAGGAAGAACTCGAAGAAGATCTCGATGCCGAACCGGAAGTTGTTGGCGAAGGAGAGGAAGAAGAAGAAGGCGAAGAAGACGCCGAATAATCTTGCTCTTGAAAGTAAATCAAAAGACCCCGGAGTTCTCCGGGGTCTTTTTTTTCTTACGATGATTGCTTTGGTTGTTCCTGGTTTGATTAATTGCAGAATATCTCAGCTATCCGGAAAGTTAATTCCTAACACACCTAAAAATTCAAATATGATCCGGGCAGTCGCACCCCACAGCAGCTCGCCATCGTTTTTATTGAAATAGATCACCGAGGCATTTCCCAGCCCATTGGGCAGCTGACGGTGCCTGATCTCATGATTGGCGGGGTCTGCCAGCCAGTTCAACGGCAGGGTGAACGCCCGGGCGACCTCATCCGGAGCAAGGGTCAGGGTCAGCGGCCAGTTGATCTCCGCAATCACCGGGGTGACCTGGTAGTTGGAGATCGTGATGAAATCGTTCAGCGTGCCCAACACCTCAACATCCGCGGACTGGATACCGAGCTCTTCGTTGGTCTCCCGGATCGCCGCGGTGATGTTGTCTGCGTCTTCGGCTTCCCGCGCCCCGCCGGGAAGGGCAACCTGCCCGCTGTGGTAATCCCCATCCACTTCTGTGCGGCGGATGAAAAGCACCTCCCACTGACCATTTGTTTTCAGCAGCGGCAGCAGCACTGCCGCCGGGCGGGGAGGCCCGTCGAGCAGTTCGGTGGGGAAGTAAGCGTATGGGTCTTGGTCTGGCTGCTGGCTGAGGATCGATTCGATTTCAGCGGAGGTCAGTGTGGTCAGGTTCATGCGTCCTCGTTGGGGATCGCGAAGGGCTCCAGCTTTCGGGAGAAGATCAGGAACCCGGTGTGCCCGACCATTTTATCGGCGGGCCGCAGGCGGGTCGCCGAGGCCTTGTAGTAGCGGTGCAGCATTTCGGAGACCTCAACATATTCGAAATTGTGCTGTTTTAGCGCAGTGATCAGCAGGGAGACCTGGTTGGTGGTCGGGAGGAAGCAGCCCAGATGCCCCCCGGGGAGCAGCGCCTTCCTGGCGGTGAGGATATAGTTTTCCGGATCGACCAGATCGAGGAAGACTGCATCTGCGTCCTGCTCATCGAACCCTTCTTCGAGATGACGCTGCTTGAAGCTCACCCGGTGGTCGAGGCCAAATTTTGCCAGGTTCTCCTGTGCAGTTTGCTGGAAGGAAGGATTTTTATCATAGCTGTAGACATGCCCGCCGTCCCCAACCAGATAGGCGAAGGCGGTGGTCAGCGCTCCAGAGCCGGTGCCGGCCTCCACCACCCGCGTCCCGGGACCAATCCCCATCGTCACCAGCAGATAGCCGATGTCCTTGGGATACATGATCTGGGTTTGGCGGGGAATATCACGCAGCAGGTCATCCAGAGCTGGCTGGAGCAGGGCAAAGACTTTGCCGAGATGCGATTTCACCCGGCTGCCCCAGGTCTGTCCGATCAGGTCATCGTGCTGAATGATCCCCAGATGCGACTGAAAGCGCTCACCGGGTACGATCCGGAATATAAAGCTGCGGTCACGGCCGGTAATCAGCTGGACCAAGTCTCCAGCCTGGCAGATTGTGGAGGTGGAACGGAGGATTTCTTTCATCCGGTTATCGCTCGGGGGCTGCGTTTTCTAACGCCAGCCAGTTGGTGAGGAACAGGGCAATCAGGGCAGTGATCGTTGCCATTCCCAGGCGGATTGCACCCACGCTGAAAAAAGTGATCCCAAAGATCTGACCGATCAGATGCCCCAGCCAGAAGCCCACCCATCCGGCGATCAGGTACGAGAGCAGGCGTTTACCGCTGCCTCCGCGGATTAAATGGAACAAGGCGCCGAAAAGGGTGGAGATCACAAGCCCAAATAAGATTGATGGTAGCGTCATTCAATTAGCCTTACTGCGGTCTGTTTGGCGGCAGGGGTCTGCGCGCCTTCGATAATTCCGCTGGCGATTGCCTGCTCACCCAGGTAGATCACCGCTGCCTGCCCGGGGGTAATATCGCGCTGCGGGTGATCAAATTTTACCGCAAACTTGTCCGCTCCGATGGGGCTAACCTGCCCGGGGACCAACCCGGCAGTATAACGGATCTTTATTTCAGCCTGGAAAGGCTCGCTGGGCGGTGGTCCGCTGACCCAGTTTACTGCCCCGGCAGTCAGCTGGTCTTCTCCCAATTCCTCCAGGTAACCGACCACCAGCGTATTGTCGGTCACATTTTTAGCGAGCACATACAACGGCTGGCTGTGGGCAATCCCCAGCCCCTTGCGCTGACCGATCGTGTAGTTGGCTAACCCCTGGTGTCTGCCGAGAGTCTCACCCGCCGCGTTGACAATCTCGCCTGGGTTTTGGGTTTCGGGGGCATGGCGCGCTAAAAAGCTGTGGTAATCTGTGCCAGCTAAAAAGCACAGGTCCTGGCTGTCTTTGGTGCGGGCGGAGGGCAGCTTGTGACGCTCGGCGATCTCGCGCACCTGCGGTTTGGTGTATCCACCGACCGGCAGCACGGCGCGCTGCAGCTGGGCCTGGTCGAGGATCGAGAGCACGTAGGATTGGTCCTTATCAGCATCAATCCCCTGCAGCAGGCGGACAGGTTGGCCTGGCGTGCGTTCCAGGCGGGCATAGTGACCGGTAGCCATGTAATCCGCCCCCAGGCTGAGCGCCCGGTTGAGCAGGTACTCCCAGCGGATGTGGCGGTTGCAGGCCAGGCAGGGGTTCGGCGTGATCCCCTGCGTGTAGCCATCAATGAAAGTCTGCACCACGGTATCCCGGAAGGTGTCTTTGGCGTCAATTGCATAAAAGGGAATTTCCAGTTGGGCGGCAATCCGCCGGGCGACCGCCATCGACTCTGGGGTGCAGCAGCGGTTGGCGGCTTGCTGTCCGGGTTCACTCCACAGCCGCAGCATCATCCCAAAGACTTCGTAGCCCTGCTCAACCAGCAGGGCCGCAGTCACTGAGCTGTCCACGCCGCCGCTCATTGCCACGGCTATTTTTGAGTTCCTGGGAATTCCGTCCACCATATTGCCTTAGAGGGCGCGCACACGCCGTACAGCTTCGGGGAGGAAGCTGAGAAAATTTTCGAGATGGTCATCAGCGGTCAGGTGGCTGAGGGTCACCCGCAGGGTGCCGAGCGCCCAGCCCTCTTCAACACCAATCGCTTTTACCACCGCCGAGGGTTCCGGGTTGCCGGTTTTACAGGCCGACCCGGAGGAACAGGCATAGCCTGCCGAATCCAGGATGATCAGCAATTGGTTGCCGTCTACGCCTTTGAAGGCGAAGCTGGCGTGGTTGGGCAGGCGTGCCGCGGGGTGACCGGTGAGCATGCTTTCGGGGATTGTCTGCAATACGCTGCGGATCAGGTGGTCGCGCATTTCTACCAGCTTTGCCCGACGCTGCTCCCGCTCCTGGTTTGCCAGGGAGAAGGCTTCTGCCTGCCCGACAATAAAGGCAACATTCGAAGTGCCCGCCCGCATCTCGTGTTCCTGCCCTCCGCCGGTCTGGGCCGCCAGCAGGGGAGTGCCTTCCCGGGCAATCAGGATCCCGACTCCTTTGGGGCCGTAGAGCTTATGCGCGCCGAGGGAGAGCAGGTCGATCGCCTGGGTACTCAGGTCAATCTCCAGGTGCGCGCCAGCCTGCACGGCATCGCTGTGGAAGGGGACCCCTGCCTGGCGGCAAACTTCCCCTATCTCGGAGACCGGGTTGATCGTGCCAATTTCATTGTTGGCATACATTACTGAGACAACTGCGCTGTCTGCCCGTAGATGGGATTCTACGTCGGCGGCTGAAACCAGACCGTACTGGTCAGCGGGCAGGTATTCCAGCTCAAAACCGAAATGGCTGGCGAGCTGCTCGGCTGTTTTACTGACTGCCGGGTGCTCGACCGGGCTGATCAGGATGTGATTCGCGCCGCGCTGCTGGCTGGCCGCAAGCGCTGCACCGCGCAGGGCCAGGTTGTCGCTCTCAGAGCCGCAGGATGTAAAAATCACCTCACCAGGTTTGCAGTTGAATATCTCGGCGATCCGCTCCCTGGCATTCTCCACCGCGGCCTCGGCCTTCTGTCCGCGGCTGTGGATTGAGGAGGGATTGCCAAAATCCTGCTGAAAATATGGCTGCATCGCCTCCATCACCCGGGGGTCCAATGGCGTGGTGGCGGCATAATCCAGATAAATATGCTCGGTGTAATCAGACATCATAGGGGTGATTATAACGTGTTATCGTAGGAAGATACAGCCATGCCCCGCGAGAAATGGTCGGCTGGACTGCTCAGGCATGCTTGGATTCAGGGGAAAAGAAAAATATCCTAGGAGATGATCTAATCATCTTTCTCCCTCTTGTTTACTGATATAATATTTCCGTCCTGTAATGCGGCAGGAAAAAGAGATAAGCGGAATCAGAAAATCCGGTTTTGATCGTAAATCATTCAGTTTACGGACGCTGATTTTCCTGAAAAAATACCTGGAATGCAATTAACTGACACCCACTGCCACCTAGATTTTAATCGTTTTGACCCTGATCGTGACCAGGTAGTGGGCAGGGCACTGAAAGCAGGCGTGCAGCGCATCCTCGTCCCAGGGATTGACCTGCACTCCAGTATGGCTGCCGTAGGATTGACTGCTAAGTATAAAGAGGTTTTCGCCGCGGTCGGTGTGCATCCGAACAGCGGAAAGAGCTGGACACGCACCACCCTGGCAGAACTGGCTGATCTTTCCCAAAAAAATAAGGTCGTTGCGGTTGGTGAAATTGGTCTCGATTACTATCGCGATCACACCCCCCAACATCTGCAGCGCAAAGTTTTTCGAGAGCAATTGGGTCTCGCAGCAGAGTATCAATTACCGGTAGTGATCCATAACCGGCAGGCCACCAAAGATTTGCTCCCGATCCTGCTCGAATGGCAGGAAGATTTAGCCGACAG
>JBDLJU010000091.1:0-11089 GCA_039714215.1 Chloroflexota bacterium
CGTTCGGTGATCCCCAACTGGTAGGCGATCTGCTTGCTGGTTTTTCCCTCGCCAACTGCGCGGAGCACTTCAAGTTCACGGTCAGTAATCTCTTTGTCGGTAACCAATTCCTTACCCTGCTGGTGGTTGAGTACCCGTTCCATGATCTCGGGGCTGAGCAGGGTCTCGCCGCGGGCAGCGGCCCGAATGGCGTTGAACAGCGCATCCCGGCCGGTATCCTTGAGCAGGTACCCGCGGGCGCCAGCCTGCAAGCCTTTGAACATCAGGTCGTCTTCGTTGTAGGTCGTGAGAATGATCACCGAGATCTCGGGCTGCTCTTTTTGCAGGGTTTGCAGGGCGGTGATCCCGTCCATCCCGGGCATGCGCAGGTCCATTAACACCACCTGGGGGGACAGTTCCCCCGCCAGGCGCACCGCTTCAGCGCCGTCTTGTGCTTCGCCAACTACCTCAAAATCGGAGACTGTCTCGAGGATCAGCCGTAAGCCATCCCGCACGATGGCATGGTCGTCACAGATCAAGATCCCAATTGGTTTACTCATCCACACTCTTTTCATTATTTGGTTCGTTAGGCAGTGAAATTCGGAGTTTTGTTCCTGTTCCTGGTTCACTCTCGACTGAAAATAGCCCATTTGCCAGCCGTGCCCGCTCTCGAATACCGAGTAGACCGTAATGCCCGCTGCGCCCGATTTGCTCGTCTGGATTGAAGCCGACCCCATTGTCCATAACCTCGATTTCGATCTGGCCTGCTTCTGCTTGCACTAATACTGAAACCTGGGTGGCCTCGGCATGCCGGGCGATATTCCATAAACCTTCGGTAACAGTGCGCAAAATAAGCTCAGATAGCTTGCTATCCACCTGGTTTTGCAGTGAAATCTGCAGATTACAGGGGATTCCGGTGGCTTTCTGGAAACGAGTGACTTCTGCATCGAGGCTGTCATTCAGCGCGGCGGGGGCGCCCAGGTCTGTGCGCAGGTCATCGATTGCCTGGCGGGCATCCACCAGCGTGGTGCGCGCCTGAGCCATGGCTTGCTCGACGATCTGCCCGGCTTTCTCCGTGTTTTGTCCTTCGATATGGATCACTGCGGCTTCAAGCTGCAGGATCAAACCTGCGAGACCTTGAGCGAGGGTGTCGTGCAGCTCGCGTGCGATCCGTTGGCGTTCGGCGGATAAAGTTAGCTCTTCAACCCGGATGGTGTATTCGGTAAGTTGTTGATGGGCTTCTTCGAGCTCTTTGAGTAGTTCGGTTATATGCGCGCGCGCTTCAATCTGGCGGTTGAAGAAATAGGCGAAAAAGGCGGTAAATGCGGCCACCGGCAGCAGGGTGTAAAGTATCCCGCCGATTTGAGGGGAGACGATCACGACCTCCAGGCTGACCAGGGCTAACCCCAGGTAGTAGGCAATTGCAGCCAGGGATGCCCGCTGCTTACCAAGCAACCCAATCGCGTTGCCGATAATTGCGGTGTATAAAGCCATTACCACGAGATTGCTGTGGGTGGTGAGCACGATCGCGAAGATGATCAGCCCCTGAATAAATACATAAGAAAACACCCATTTTTGAGAATCGGTGAAAAAGATAATCAACCAATATAACAATAGGTGAACTGCCAAAAGAAAGATGAATAGCGCGTGGGTTCGCGTGTCCTCCATTGCTGGGGTGGTGCGCATGACCTGATAATAGATAAAGACCATCATCAGGATCACCATGATATAGAAGGGTAAGATTTCCTTGAACGCATTGAATCCATTATCCCCTTGCAGGATCGGGAACTTACCGCTGATTTTTTCCCATGTGCTTTGCTTTTTCATACTTGTATTGTACTCCTCCTGGGCAATTCCGCCATCGTCCAAGGGTACATCGTACCATCGAACAAGACGCCGGGACCCCAATGCTCGATGCGGATACAATTTCAGGGCAATATACTGGGAACATCAAACAAACAAGTTGACAGGAGAAATCAAATGGAAAGCGCGAAAACAACGGTCGGTGAAATATTACTTCTGGTGTTCAAGGCAATCGGGCTCGCAATGGGCGTCGCCGCAGTCGCACTCTCGGTATTGGGAGAGGCTGAAGTGGATACGCTGGTGACTTTACTCAGCATTGGTCTGGCATCTCTGGGGATCGCGGCCCTCAACGATGGTTAAAATTTGGAGTTGACTCGGAAGTTAAAAAGTTATCAAGTATCTTGTTTCTCAATAAGATTTTTTAATTTACTTGCAGGTAAAAACGGTTGAAAAAGGGTGTAGAATGGAATTGTCCAATTACTTCCGTGAAAGGGATTACCCATGCAAATTATTGAAGTAAAACCCTGCATCTATGCGGTTGATCGCCCGGGACCGACCTCCAACCTGGGGATGATCCGCACTCCCGACGGGGTAATATTTATTGATGCCACCTCAAATGAAAAGGAGATGGGCCTGGTGCTCAGCAAGGCAGGCTTAACGCCTGATAATGTCTGCTTGCTGATCGTTACCCATGCCGACGGAGACCACATCGGCGGGGCATCGCTGTTTGACTGCAAGGTGGTCGCTCACAAAATGACAGCTGCCCGGATGGAGCTAACCCGGAAAATTAAGGCCAGCCAGCCTCTGGAAACTTTCGAAGACGAGCTTTACCTGGAGTTTGGCGGCTACCATTTCCATTTGACCCACTTCGGCGGGCATAAACCTGATTTGATCGTCGCCTGGATGCCCGAACAAAAGGTGCTTTTCCCCGCAGACCTGGTCTTTACCGGCCGTTACCCGTGGATCCAGGGCGGCGATATTACTGCCTGGATCGAGGGTCTCAAAAAGCTGCCCGGCTACGGCGCCGAGGTGATCCTCCCCGGTCACGGCACATTGTGCGGCGAGGCGGAGATCGCGCTGCTGCGGGATTACCTCTCAGATACCTGGGAGCGCACCCGTGAGCATGTGCTCGCCGGACGAAGCATCAAAGAGGCCCTCGCCGATCGGGGCTATCCGCAGATTGAGGGTTGGGACCGCGAGGAACTGCGGGAGAGGAACATCGAGGTAATCTATGAACTGCTCTATGAGGAGTTTGGCTAGAGTCGCTGTTAGTAGAATGGTAGGGGCGACCGGCTGGTCGCCCTGGGCATATTCGATTTACCGCCTTCGGGCAGTTCACGAACCACCCATCCCAGCAATCAGAAAACCGGCTAAAGCCTCGATTCCAGTTAAGCAGCAAAAGGTTTTTGACCAACGACCAGCAGACCGGGCTCACAAGTGATCCTCGGTAGGGGCGACCGGCTGGTCGCCCTGGGCATATTCGATTTACCGCCTTCGGGCTGTTCACGAACCACCCATCCCAGCAATCAGAAAACCAGCTAAAGCCTCGATTCCAGTCAAGCGCCAAATGGTTTTTTACCAACGACTAACGACTAACGACTAACGACTACCCGACTATCTTCTACCATCTCCCAGCTGATTTCTGTCTCCCCCACTTCCATCTCTACAAACTCCTCCATCCCGTAATCCACCTGCGCCAGCAGGGTGTTGACCCCCGTACCCAGCGGGAGCTGCCCGCCGGCCCCCAGCAAATCCATCAGCCCGCGCTCGGTAGCCCCCAATGGCTGGAGCACATTGCTCGCCGCCCGCGCGATCAGCTGGATATACTTGCCCACTTCCACCCCCTCCACCGAGAGCGGCTGGCCCGCCCGCCAGGCCAGCACCCCCGGCTTACCGCGGGTATACAAAAACTTGACCACCTGCCCCGGGCGCACCGGTTTCCCGATCGCTTCCAGCTGGGTGACCGCCATCGAGAGCGGCGTCGGGCGTTTGTACTCGTGCAGCTCGCGGCTCAATCGTTGGGTTACCAGCAGGTCTTCCAGCGGGATGGTCCCCGCCCGAAGGCGTTCGACCATCCCGCGCAGCAGTGTGAGTACATCAGCCAGCCCGTCCTCCAGCGGCTGGCTTTCTTCCATCCCCGCCAGGGTATCCAGGATTTGCTCCTGCGCCTGGTAAACCAGCGGCGGGGTGTCGTGGCGGCGCATTTCCAGACCGCGCACTTTGATCTTGCCGTCTTGCAGAACGCCGTAGTAGCGGTTGGCTACCGGCACGGCAGCGTTGCTCCGCGATGGTAAAAATGTGATCCAGCGAAACACTCCGTCCAACGCTATCGGCAAACCGGTTCGCTTCCCGATTCGACGAAGCAGTTCATCGAAATCCTCCGGCTGGTTGGCTCCTTGCTTTTGCACATACAGCCCGTCCACATTGAAATACAATACGCGAAACCCGAGCGATTCTGCCGTTTCTTTGGCAAGCATCAGCACTTCCCGCCCGAAAGCGGTTACAGCTTCGTGTGCTTCGATTTTCATCCAGCGGAAATGCTTGTGCCCCAGGTAGCCGAAGCAGACTACCAACAGCCATTTCAGGGCGCTGGCGCGCGCTTTTAAACCCGCATAGCGGAAATCCAGCGGATGCAGCTCACGCAGGCGTTGTTTGATCGCAAAGCGGCGGTCGAGCAGCGGCTGCAGCGTGCTGCCGATCAGCCCCGGGGCGCTCTGATCGATCTCCACCCCCAGCCCGGGCACCGGAATGGTGTGGGCCGCCGGCCTTCCCATCGTTTCCGGAGACACGTTGAAATGCGCCATAATTTGCGGATACATCGAGAAAAAGTCGATTTCCGCCACCCAATAGTGCATTCCGCTCTGCGGCTGGCCGACCAATCCGCCCCGGTCGGCGCGGATCAACTCACCCGGTGTTTTGAAATCTTCGACCTGCTGTTTGTGGTAAGGCACCAGAATCCCGTCCCGCTGGGCCTGGATGATCTGCATCGCGGTGATCCCTGCCCCGGGTGATTTGCGGGCGGTCTCCTGCACCGGCAGACCGGTGATCTGGGATTGCTCCAGCACGCCGAGCAGCTCATAGTCTCCGTACATCACCGCGTTGGTCTGGTCGATATGCCAGCGCCCAAACAGGTAGACCTGCTGGCCGCGGTGCAGGATCCGCCCGTAGCTGTGATAGCTGAACGACTTGCGCCGCTGGATGACCTTTTCGGTATCCCGGTTGGGGTTGAAGTGCAGGTGATCTTCCTCGGCCCAATCCAGCACCTGGGGGAACAGCCAGGTATCTCCCCAGCGGGTGAGGATCACGTCGGGGTCATAGCTGGTGATTGCCTGTCCCAGGCGGCGGACAAACAAAGCCGGGTCGCGCAGGCTCAAGCGCCGCGGCTTGCCCCCGGCATTGATCAAGACCATCTCCGGGGTGAGGTAGTCGGGGTCGATGTTCGGCTCGATCGTCATCAGCCGCAGCGGTGGAGTTTCATCGGCCAGGTCGACCCCGGTGGTCAGCGGCGTGATCCCCACGATCGTGTCCGGCGCCTTGAGCCGCACGTGAACATAGGCCAGCGGATAGGTGCGGTGCAGGCCGGTGTAGCGCATCGCCAGGGGGACATCGGCGTCGTAGTAGTCCAGGTCGGGGAACTGGCGCTTGGCCCAGTAGAACACGCCCGGCTGGCGGGCAGGGTCTGCCACCCGGATGGTTAACCCGGGAATCTCCCCGCTGAACAGCTCGCGGCGCTGGTCGGCAGCGATGCTCACCCCCGGGAAGCCGCGCCGTTCCAGCCGCTGACCGAGCTGCGCCAGGCGGTGCGGCGCACCGGCGGCAAAGAAGCTCACCGGGAACTCGGCGCGCAGGCCGTGACGCTTTCCGTCTGCGCCCAGGACCCAGACCATCGCGCCGCCCCTGCCGGGGTAGACATCCAGCAGCCAGCCGTACAGATCAGTGATCATTGAGCCGCCTTTTGATCTCCGCCACCTCTGCTTTGAGCAGGGTGATCTCGCGCTGCTGCTCGAGCAGCATCGCCTGCTGTACGGTCTCGAAGGGCAGCAGGTGGTTGGCTTCGCTGATCGCCGCAATGTGCTTCTTGGCGCGGGCGAACAGGTCCCGCAGTGCGGTGCGGTCTTCAGGCGGCAGCACGCGGGCAAAGCGCCCCAGGATCGTTTCTGTTTCTCGGATAACTTCGTTGATTGTCGGAACTGTCTTGCCCATGAAACCTTCCTCCAGGGTGTGGGTGGCCGCCCGGCGCACCACGTTTGCCATTTGCTGCCATTCTTCCATGCCGCTTTTGGGCAGCGCCAGGCTGACCGCCACCACTCCCTGCCGGTTGATCTGCTGCAGCTGCCCCACACACATCCGCAGCAGGCGCATCCGTTCGCTGAGCTCAACCTCGTCCCCCTCAAAGGTTTCCAGCAGGTCCAGCGCCAGACAGGGCTTGCTGTTGCGCGGCGCCAGCTGGCAGAGCGTCAGCATTTGATAGCAGTTGAAGGCACGCGCCACCCGCAGGCTGTCGAGCTGCGGACGGATATCGACTGTCCGGCCGCGCACAGCCCGCGTCACCCGGTAGGCGTTGAACTGGCTGCCGCCGTCCAACACCGTGGCGCCGCCTTGAGCGGCCAGCGCCGCCGAGAGCAGCAGCATGTCGGCCTGCCCGGCGCGGTGGGCTTCAAGCAGGGCAAAGGTGCCTGCCCCCGCCGCGGCCAGTTCGGACCCGGTTAGAGAGTGCATGGGGGCACTATAACAGAACAATTGTTCTAGAGGGGAAAGCCGGGGGAAATGTCAAGTGACTGAACGGGGGAGCAGAGGGTAGTTGAGTAGTCGATCGTCAGTAGTCTGGTAGTCAGGCCCGCTTTTTGCCAAATTTAGGAATCGAGGCTTTAGCCGGTGGAATGGTGAGTGCCCCCTCTTTTTTGAAACGAATTGAATCCACGGTTTTGATCAGTCTCTCTCGTGCATGTTAGAGGCTTTCGAACGAAATTAGCTGTTCACTCAGTGGCGCGGGGATGCAGCACCCACTAACCCTTGCTGTCATTCCGCGGGCACGCAGTGCTGAGGAATCATTATAGAGTTGGTTAGAAACAATCGCCTGTTCTAACTGAAAATCAACTTTCCATAAACTTATAAAGGCTGGAAAAGAAGTACACGCGCAACAAAGATCCCTCCGCCAAAAAGCGGCGTTCGGGATCACGCAAGGTGAAAGGTTTTCAGGATGGATTGGTTTTAGCCAAATATAAACTCAAACGCCTGGTCGAGCAGCGCGTCAAAATTCTCTGGGTAAACATGCGAGACGCCGGGCATGGCGATCAGCTTGGTCTCGATCCCCGCCTGGTTAAGCTTTTCGACCACCAGCTCGACATTCTCCAGCGGCATGCTGAAATCCTCCTCGCCGAGAAAGAGCACCCCGCGCAGCGCTTTGCCGCGCGCCTGGTTGATCAATTCAGACCACTGGTCGGGGTCGGTGGTGTTTGGCCCGGCCAGCCCCAGGCAGATAAATCCGGCTGCTTCGACCGTGCCGCTCAGGGCGGCTGCGAGGGCGACTTCTGCCCCCATCGAGTAGCCGCCGAGCACGGTGCGGGCGGGGTCAATGCTGTATTCTTCCTTGAGTTTGGCATAGCGGGTGTTGACCTGCTCGATCCCCGACTGGTGATCGGCCCAGGAATACCCGTCGGTCCACAGCACATACTCCGACTGCGGCAGCCCCACCAGCCAGCCTTTACCGGGGAGCTCGACCAGCTGTTCAATTGTGCGGCGGGCGGTGTCTGTGTCGCCGTGCAGGAAGATCAACGTCTGGCAGCCGTCCTGACCGGGTCCGCAGGCATCCTCGGGGCGGGCGACCAAGGTGATTTCTTTTTCCGGCGGGTCGGCGGCAGCCATCCGCAGCGAGATTTCCACGAGGCGCTCAAACTCCGGGTCTCCCTGGATGCCCTCCAGCGAGGGCGATTGGCGCATGAGGAACTCCGCATACCAGATCCCCGAGGCGAGCGTGCTCTCGAAGATTTTGTTGGCCAGCGGGAACTCGTTGATCTGCGCCGCCATGCAGATCCGCCAGTAGTTGACCAGCGCGAAATGCTCCGGGTATTCGGTGAGATGTTTGCTGGTCAGGGAAAGCCCCTCGGTGTAGGTCTGGTCGGCGAAGTGCTGCTGCACCTGCTGGTTGAACTTGCTGAAATTCTTCTCGCTCATGGGTTGCTCCGCGGGTTAATTTTAATTCCCCAATACTATAACAGGAATGGATAAAAAGGTGATTAAAATCTTGGGCAGGGAGACCCTGCCCCTACAGGATTTTGTTTATTTCCCCGTCTGCTTCGGCTGCCTGTCGGTTGCTAAGTGCGACATGTCTTTCACCCTCTTGCCATTGTGATTGTGTCTCCATTATACCCCGTCCAGGGAGCTTGTCTGCCTCCCTGAACTCCGTTTTCGAGAGAAATTACCAAAACCTATCAAAATTAATATGAACTCCCAATTGACAAACCGCCCGCCAACATGCTAGAATAAAACGCTTGTTACAGAAGTTCTAATAGAAAAATGCTGATTTTTTGATTTGGAACGTACGTAGAGCCTAAGCAATATCTAACGAAAGGAGTTCCAAATCATGACAGACAAAGTACAAGGCACAGTCAAGTGGTTCAATGGTTCAAAAGGATTCGGCTTTATTGAGCAGGATTCCGGTGGCGATGTTTTCGTTCACTACAGTGCCATTAACTCAGACGGTTTCCGCAACTTAGAAGAAGGTCAGCGCGTAGAGTTCACCGTAACTCAAGGCCAGAAAGGCCCGCAGGCGCAAGACGTTTCCGTAATCTAGTTTGCGAGTAACTCAAACACAAAACAAGCCGGTGAATTTCACCGGCTTGTTTTTTTGATCGAAGCAAAGCTTCGATTTGATAAATCCAGGGAGCAAACCCCTGGTTTTATTTTGACCGATCATCACCCCCTCCAATAAAACTAAATCAATAAAAAAACGGGCGACCTCAAGGGGCGCCCCTACAGAAAATTCAAAAAATCGTTGTTAATTATCCGGATGTATAGGGATTGCGACTTCCCGCCACTGCGTATAACCGTGCTTCTCAGCGGCAAACACACGGACATACGACTCTTCCGTACAGCCCGCCTCATCCACCACCACCGCCGCAGTTGAATACGCCCCCACCGGATCAAAGACGATCTCGCCGCCCTGGCAGACCCAGGCCTCAACCAGGTACGGGACCTGCTCGGCGCTGTCACCCGCCCGCAGATACAGCGGATCCCAGAACACGGTGACCTCATCCCCATTCCGCTCAGCGGAGACCCCGGTCAGGGCCTCGTAATACGGCGACCAGGCCAAGACCACGTGCGGATCGGTACTTGGCACGTAGGTGATCTCTCCCCGAATCTCCATGTAGTCGCCGTTGACCCAGCAGGGATTGTCCCCGCCGCGGGCCTGCACCAACACCCAGCTGCTCAACTCCATCCGCCCGATGATCTCCATCACCGTCTCCTCGAAGATACCGTATTTATACAAATACATCACCCCCGGGCCGAAGCGGCAGCTCAGCTTTTCGGGGAGAACCTTGCCGCGCAGCACTCCCGGTGTGGCGCTCGGTGTGGGGGTGACAGTTGGGGTCAGCGTCCAGGTTGCGGTGGGCGTCAGGGATGGGGTCGAAGTTTCGGTTGGGGTAAATGTGAGCGTGGGGGAGGCGGTTGCGGTGGGAGGCGCGGGCGTATCCGTTGGCGGGATCGGGGTTGGCGTGGCGCTGGGAGCAGGGGAAATTACTCCCGTACAGCCCGAAAATAATAGTCCAATCACCAATAATCCAAAAAAACGCTTACGCATGCGCGCCTCCGATAATATTTGAGATTATAACGCGACAACTTTCTCTGGCAAGGGGGAAGGCAGCAGGTAGTTGTTTATCCCTCTCCTGACTACCAGACATAGCGACTAACGACTGGTGACTAAAGACTAATGACTAATGACTAATGACAAACGACTACCTAATCCTTTACCGTCAACCACACTCCCAGGAACATCACCACAATCCCCAACAAACGCGGCAGGGTCAACGGGCGGATTTCTGCGCCGAGGAAACCATACTGGTCCAGCACCGCGCTGACCGCCAGCTGACCGGTAACCGTGACCAGTACGGCGGTGGTCACCCCAATGCGCGGGATCATGTAGGTGTAGGCAGATAATACCACCAGCCCAAAGATTCCTGCGGCAAGCAGATACCAGGGCAGCTCGCGCCACTGGCTGAGCTTTCCTGTGCCTTTGCCAAACGCCAGCAGCGCCAGGATTCCTGCCAGCGCTCCCCCAATGTGTACGATGATCACACTCTCCATCACCCCCAGGCGTTGGCTGATCATGTTGGCCATTGGTCCTTGCAGCCCGATAGAAGCCCCGCTGACCAGCCCGATTAAAATTACCAGTAATAATGCCTGCATATTTTTACTCCAAAAATGATTGATCAACTTCGTCAAATTTTCTTTTGCAGGTTGATCTTACCGCAAACCGCCTGATTTTGGGAATAGGTCAAATGTTTTTGTCCAAAACCTCATTTTTCTATTCCGTTGACAGCCTACGGGCGACCCCAAGGGTCGCCCCTACAATCGACTATGTGTAGGGGACGCCCTTGAGGCGTCCCGTTGTTATTCAAAGATGCTTACAGCCAACGTCCTGGTTTGACAAAAGGCAAGGCGGTAAACTCTCCAAAACGAACGGAGGTCCAAACGGCGACTGCAGTCGCATCTGTACATGATCTAATCGCACGCCTTCAATTTCCATCGGGTTTCCTCCGAATCAAGATCTGCAAGGTCTTGGTCCAATCCGGGTGACGCATGCGTCACCCCTACAGGGGATGAATCAAAAAGAGGCGCAGGTTCCTGCGCCTCTCAATCAAATCATGATCAATCCTGGTTACTCGACAGGAATTGCCTCAAGCTCCTCAATCAGCTTGGCGATCACATCAAAACCACCCTGCCAGAACTCGGCTTTACGCACGTCGATGCCAGCCCGGTCGAGGATCTCAATCGGGGGCATCGAACCGCCTGCAGAGAGGATCTCCAGATAGCGCGGGATAAACGACTTGCCTTCCTGCTTGTACTGCTGGTACAGCGCAAAGACCAACAGCTGACCAAATGCATAGGCATACACATAGAACGGGGTGTAGTAAATATGCGGGATCGAGACCCACTCCCATTTGAACTCCTCGCCAATTTCCAGAGAATCGCCAAACTGGGTTTCCAGGTTCTTCATGTAAGCCTTGTTCAGCTCGTCTACGGAAGCGTCGTTGGCAATCATTTCATGGGCTTCGCGTTCAAACAGCGCAAAGTAGATCTGGCGCAT